>CAZGVP010000150.1:0-7243 GCA_964529135.1 uncultured Caulobacterales bacterium
ATGCTGTAAGTGAGTTTTTCATAGTTTGTACCTTATTTTAGTTGATGTATTAGTGTTTATATTTATGCGCGACTTTTGCAGGATTTATGTTCAAATTTACTTACTCCAAGTAAAATTTTATCGAAGTTATTTAAATAACTGTTGCAATCAGACTTTGTTTGAAAACAAGAGCGAACTCTAAATCTACCAAAGTCACCGCTTCTGCTTGATAGATAAGTTGAGGTGCCAACAACAACAGCTGTATAGCCACTATTGCCTTGTGCTTTACATTTGCGAAAGCCTTCGCTTCTAAGTTGTATTGTACTTGTTGTGGCCTGTGCTTGCGAGACGCTTATTGTAGCTGGCAAAATGCTAACTGAAACAATAGCAGACGCTAGTAATGTTTTGATTGAGGTTTTCATGATTAAACTCTTTGTAACTTTGATGTTTGGATACGTGTTTTCGATGCTCGAAAACACATATCCATTCTTAGCTATTATTAGGGTTTTTGAATTATCCACGACGCTTACACGAAGTGTGGCTAATTTCATTGACGCCAGCTAAGCGGTTTTTAAATGTTTTAACATAGTTGCTACATTCAGCTTTCGTTTGAAAACAAGAAGTTACATAAAACTTAGGAAAGCCTTTTTCACTAAACAGCGAAGTGCCATTCAATGTTGTGCCGCGTATACGAGCGGTGTAGCCTGTGTCGCCTTGTGCTTTACAAGCGCGAAAGCCTTCGCTTTGCAATTTATTGACGTTAAAAGTTGCCTTGGCGTGGGAAGCGCCTGTCGTTGCCGGAACAAGCGTTAAGGCTAGCAAGGATGAAGCAATAAATGCTGAGATTGTATTTTTCATAATGTTATTCCTTTTAGTTTGTTTGCGGGTCTTGCAACACTCATATCAAATCAGTGTAATCACGGGCAAGTAACGAAATGTGCGAAAATGCGTGAGGTGTGATGGATTGCACATTTTTGATGCAAACACGCCAGACAAGAGGCGCGAGGTTGTGGAACAACCGAGGGGAAGCAACAAAGGCGTGCTTTGCTTTGTTTGCTGCAAACACGGCATCCATCCAAGTCCTCACCCTGAGCTTGTCGAAGGGTTAGTGGCTCAAGCTGCTGAGTCCTTTTGTTTGGTTTGTGCGAAGCAAACCCTTTTGGTTTGTTCGCCTTCAAATAAAGATACTACTTCCCCCTTGAGGGGAGGTTGGCGAACATAGTGAGCCAGTGGGGGAGATGCGCTTGAGGTATACACCAACTCTCGTCATCCCAGTTTTCATGGAAACCGGAATCCACTATACCCACCCAAAAATGCGGAAATTAATATGCGATTGAGCTATCGCCCCAGTTATCATTCCAATACTGTCGATAGCATCAATGGATCCCGGTTTGCATGGCAACCGGGATGACGGTATTGATTAATTTATTTACTAAGCTGTTACTGTAATTCTCCTGTGGGAGAGGGTGTCAGTGAAATAGATATAATTAATACTTCACATCCCCGGTCGCCCAGTCTTCCTAGCTCTGCCACGTCTCTTCTGACTAGCATCTTTGCTCAAGCTACCTTCAACCTGTGCAGGTTTTCTTTGTTGCTTTTTCGAAAGTGCATCTGCGCTTTCGACCGTTGACGCACTGGCGGTTCGGCTAGTCGCCTCGCCTTGTGCTGGTACGGAGCCAGAGTTGCCTTGCTCTGACTTTGGTAAGGGCGTTCCAACGTCATTATTCGTGCCTTTTGCGTTCCGCATTTCTTCGCCGTAACTTTTCCTTGGCGCTTCCCAGCCTTTTGGGGCTTCTGGTTTTTCGGTTCTGGCGTTGGTCATTTCGTCTAGTTCTGGTTTCTTAAACAGGCTTTTGTTCTTATCTTTATTGTCAGATGCGCGGCCGCCAGCTTTAGCTCTTTTGGCGGTGTTGGCGCGGCTGGCTTTTGTATTTTCGACGCCTGTATTTCGTGCGAGTGGATCATCAGAAATTGCCAGTTCAACTTCTTGCAAGCGGCGTACTTCGTCTCGCAGTCTGGCGGCCTCTTCGAAGTCTAAATCGGAGGCGGCTGCTAGCATTTGTTTTTCTAGGGCTTCGATATGTGCGGCCATGTTTGCGCCCACTAGTTCGCCTTCTTCTGCCATGCCAGTGTCGACGCGGTAGTGATCTTGCTCGTAGACGCTGCCTAGAATGTCGCCGATGTTTGATTTGATGCTGGCTGGTGTGATGCCGTGTTCTTCGTTGTAGGCGACTTGTTTTTCGCGGCGGCGATCGGTCTCTGCCATGGCGCGTTCCATTGAGCCGGTCTTTTTATCCGCGTATAAAATCACACGGCCATCGACATTTCTAGCGGCTCGTCCAATGGTTTGCACAAGCGAGGTTTCAGAGCGCAAAAAACCTTCTTTATCCGCATCTAAAATCGCGACTAGCGCACATTCAGGAATGTCTAAGCCCTCGCGTAGCAAGTTAATCCCGACCAGACAATCAAACGTGCCAAGCCGCAAATCTCTAATGATCTCAATGCGTTCTAGCGTATCAATGTCTGAGTGCATGTAGCGCACGCGCACGCCATTTTCATGTAGATATTCGGTCAGGTCTTCCGCCATCTTTTTGGTCAAGACCGTCACCAGCGTGCGGTAACCAGCCTTGGCGGTTTCCATGATTTCACCCAGCACATCATCAACCTGCGCACGCGCGGGACGGATTTCTACGGGTGGGTCAATCAGGCCTGTTGGTCGAATGACTTGTTCGGCAAATACACCACCAGCCGCTTCCATTTCCCAATTGGCAGGCGTGGCAGATACGGCAATGGTTTGCGGGCGCATTCTGTCCCATTCTTCAAAACGCAAGGGGCGATTGTCCATGCAAGACGGCAGACGGAAACCATATTCGGCAAGGGTGGCTTTGCGCCTAAAGTCACCACGATACATGCCGCCAATTTGCGGAATGGTAACGTGGCTTTCGTCTGTGAAGACCAGTGCATTATCTGGGATATATTCAAACAGCGTTGGAGGTGGCTCGCCCGGTTTGCGGCCTGTGAGGTAGCGCGAATAATTTTCAATGCCTGAACAAGCGCCAGTAGCTTCCATCATCTCAAGGTCAAAGCGTGTGCGTTGCTCCAGCCTTTGCGCTTCCAGCAGACGCCCCATGTTGTTGAGTTCTTCAAGGCGCGCTTTTAATTCTGATTTGATGGATTTTATCGCTTGGTTGAGCGTTGGGCGAGGGGTCACATAGTGCGAGTTGGCGTAGATTTTAACCGATTTCAGATCACCCGTTTTCTTGCCTGTGAGAGGATCAAACTCGGTGATCTTCTCAATCTCATCGCCCCAAAGCGAAATCCGCCAAGCGCTGTCTTCTAAGTGAGCAGGGAAAATCTCAATCGTATCGCCACGGACTCTAAATGTGCCGCGAGTGAAGGCTTGGTCGTTGCGCTTATATTGTTGTGCCACGAGGTCTGCCAAGAGTTGGCGTTGATCGAGCGTGTCACCAATCTTCATCTCGAAAGTCATCGCGGTATAGGTTTCAACCGAGCCGATACCATAGATGCATGAAACGGAAGCGACGATGATCACGTCATCACGCTCCAGCAGCGCACGAGTAGCAGAGTGGCGCATGCGGTCGATCTGCTCGTTTACGCTGGACTCTTTTTCGATGTATGTGTCTGAGCGCGGCACATAGGCTTCTGGCTGATAGTAATCATAATAAGAGACGAAATATTCCACCGCATTATTCGGGAAGAAATTTTTCATCTCACCATAAAGCTGTGCGGCAAGGGTTTTATTGGGCGCAAGAATAAGGGCAGGGCGTTGGGTTGTTTCTATCACTTTTGCCATGGTGAACGTTTTACCTGAACCTGTAACGCCCAGCAAAACCTGGGTTTGTGCTGGGTTTATTTGGTTTTCCGAAACGACATCCGTCGTTCCGTCCGCTGACGCACTAGCGCCTTGGCTAATCGCCGCGTCTGGCGCTGCCACGGAGGCAGGTGTGCCATAAGGTCTTCCTGTAATGCCTTCTACCAAATCTTTAATGGCTGTGGGTTGGTCGCCTGACGGGGTGAACTCTGTTTCCATTTTAATTGGAATGCCGCCGTCTGATTTTACGGGGCGTACGGGTCTGTGGGGTGTCCACTCTTCGCCATTTTTTATGAGCGGGTTGCCATTGGCAATGAGTGCTGAAAGCGCCTCAACTGTGGCTGTAACGCCCTCTAGCGCTTCGCCTTCGTAGCCGAAGGGCTTGTTGATGGTGTTGTTATTCTTTTTTGAACTCACGCCAGTGGCTTTGCCACGGCTGCGTTGGCGCGACGCATTCGCGTCGGTCGCGCTATCGGCTCCTGAAGCTTCGCTTCGATTTTCTGTATTCGGTGCTTCGCTTTGATTTTCCGCATTCTTGGCTTCGCTTGGAGATGCCTTTCCCTGACTAGCCAGCAGCTTTTCAGCCTCTTCAAGTGAAATCTCAAGGCCAGAAATTGGGTTCAACCCAGTCGCTGCGCGCTCTTTGGGCGATGCTGCACCACCAATCACTGTACCACGTGAAGATTTGCTTGGTTTCGTTGATTTAGCAGCAGGTTGCTTTGGATGTTTGTCCTTAGGCTGTTTGGCCTTAGCCTCCTGCGCAATCTCCTCCGCCCAATCAGAAACACTCCCAGAAAGCGGTGAGCCAGTAAACTCAGCCTGCTGATCCTCATCAAAGCCAGAAGTGTTCTTAGGATTTTTAGCCATGGGTTTAATATAGCGCGAGTTGGTGGGAATTGGGAGGGGTTATGATAAATCTATGGATGTTATATATAACATGTACTTCTTAATCATGTGCGGTTAAATGATGAAAACCAGCCATCTTTATCTGCTTTTTTCATTCTATTTATGAATTCTTCTGCACTAAATATATAGTTCTTATTTTCAGTTTTTAAAAACCCTTCGAAAGTATGTAAATAATGATCATCTTGGTTCATTGGTAGATTTAATAGATGATCTAAGCCAATTTCATGAGGGATAAAAAACTCTTTATCATGTAAATATTTGTTTATATCGGAAGCTTTTATTTTTCTTTGTACTACAAATTTACCATGGAATTTGTAATTTGATCCATCGCGATACATATATTCGATTTCTGTATTATTCATCTTGGTAAATTGTTCCTTATAGTAAAAGGTACTTAAAGTTTAAAAATATTTTCTCTGTGCCATTCTAAATATTTTGGGTGTGGTTGAAGTCGAGTTTCCTGAGGGACTTTTGCTTTTGAGTCTTTATGAATTAAATGGGAAACGTCATAATTTAATTGTCTTGATTGCATGATAGTAAAATCATTATCGAGTGATAAAAGTCCGCGGTCAAACATCCAATGAACTGTACCAGATAGTGCAATACCATTTCTAATCCAATCATTCATACTTTTTTTTACGCGGCTCAGATATTGATAGGGGAAATGATATTTTTCACCTGTAATGTCATCATATTCACTGTTAGGTTTATGATAAAATACGGATTTCATGAAATTAGGTTATTTTGTTGTTAGTTTTATATCAATACTAAATCTAGAATTCTTCCAGAACTTATTCCCCCAACAACCCACTTACCCCTCTTTGTGCGTCGTTGATTCAAAATAAGCTTGGTTTTTCTTTGTTGCGTTGATGATTTCTTCTGGGAGGTTTTCTTTTTGGAGGATTTTTTCGTTTAGGGCGGTCATTTCTTGTATGTAGCCCATATGGCCTGCGGCTTTTGCTGCATCGAAGATCGCGATGTAGTCGTAGACTGGATCTTCTATGAAGAGTATTAAGTTTTCTGGCTTTGGCATTTTTGCGGCTTGGTTGAGAAACAACCAAGCAAGAGGCCATTTTTCTTTCTTTAGATAATGAATGCCGATTTTATGGATGGGTTCTGCACGTTGTGGCGCGTGTTGCCACGCATCCAAATAGGCTGTTAGACATTCTTCCCACTTTTTACCTGAGATTTCCATTATAATGGCGATCTGGTATTTGGAATAGAAGATTTCCTCCTCCCAGCCAACCATTTTAGTTCTGCGATCATAATGCAGTATTGCTTTTTCATAATCACCAGCATCACGCCAAGATTGTGCTAAATAGAACTGATAACGGGTGTTATTCGGCTCATCTATCAATGCTTTGGTTAAAAGTGCTGCATCTTTGCGATATGTTTCAGGATCATGCGCTCGGGCACCTTCCTGTCTTGCTTGAATGACTGCATTTTCAATGTCAGCGTAAGTTTTTGCATCTGTACACTCAAGATATTCGTGGAGAACGCCTTTCCAATGCCAACCAATGCCATTTTTTACAATATTGCGTACCCAATAGCGTTTGTCGCCTTGATCTTTGACTATATAATAGGAATCTTCGGTTAATTTTGTGAAGTCAAAGCCATTTTCAGCTTCTAACCACTCATCAGCATCAATTGTCAGGATATAATCCGCTCTATCTTTTGATGCTTCAATCACTTCTTGACGGTTTACTCCAAAATTTTGCCATTTCCGCTCTATTAATTCACCAGGAATGTCTTTCATGACTTCGCGAATGAGCTTTTGAGTGCCATCTGTGCTGCCAGTATCTGAGATAACCCAAGTATCAATATGCGGAATAACGCTTTCAAGGCATCTTTTAATTATATTAAACTCGTTCTTAACAATCATATTTAGGCAGATTGTAGATTTACGTGTGTCAATATTGGGCATTTCTAGCTCTTATACTCTTGTATGTCTCAATTTTGGCATCTTCTTTAGGGAAGTTACTCATTACTTATATGTAGGCAAGCAAAATTTGTGCCAAATTGGTCATTTTCGCATATATTCCCTATGGTTAATTTATTTGTAAGTTACTGATTTTAAATGTTAAATTACAATTTATACGTAGGAGAACTACGTAATAATCCGTTATGCCATAGTAGTTCTTACAAGTATTTTATTCTCTGCATACAAGGCAAATTGCAAACATCAAAGGACCCATGAGGGGTTCTTAGTTAGTTTAAGATAAAAGGTAATTAATATGACAGCTCCAGTAAATAGTAATGGCGGCGGCGTACAATTCCAAGCTGATAGAAATCGTGATGGTATTGTAAGCAACGACGAACTTCGTACAGCTCTGCGCCCTGATGCAGATGTAAATGGTGATGGTTGGGTAACAGCTCAAGAGCTTGCTCACACTGACAAAGGCGCTAAAGGTCACACTGGTGCCACAGGCGCTACTGGCGCAACGGGTGCTACAGGCGCAACTGGTGCTACTGGCGCAAAAGGCGCTAAAGGTCACACTGGTGCTACAGGCGCAACTGGTGCTACAG
>CAZGVP010000151.1:0-7224 GCA_964529135.1 uncultured Caulobacterales bacterium
CTATTCATGAAAATTTTGTTATAGCGTGCTATAAGCACACTTTTTCGGCGAATAAGCACCTAAAGTCTGCAATCTCACCGCGAGTTAGCATATTTAACCAAAATCAGCCCTGCCTTCCAATGAAGCCCAAAAAGAAAAGCTATGGGAGCGACGGGGACCAGGCAGGATCAGACGCTGACCCAGGCGTGCGCACCTGTCTGAGGTTACGCCCGGTCAGATCCACAGACCATAAAGCTGGTTGACCTCCGGTGCCATCTGCCCGTGGGGCCGTTTCCCGAAAAAACATCAAAACCCGGCCATTCGGTGACCATGTTGGCCCCTCAACGAGATAGCTGCGTGCCAGTTCTCGCTCGCCTGTGCCATCGGGGCGAATCACACCGATAAAAAACTGACCCTTATACTGACGGGTAAAGGCAATGAGATCACCACGCGGGCTCCAGACAGGCGTATTATACCGACCTTCCTTAAAGGTAATCCGGCGCTGGTCTGTACCATCAGCATTCATCACATATAATTGTGGCGAACCACCACGATCAGACGCAAAGGTAATTTGACGACCATCAGGAGAAAAACTCGGTGAGGTATCAATGGAAGGGTGATTTGTTAAACGCGTTAGCCGCCGCGTAGAAAGATCCATGGTGAAAACATCGGAATTACCATCACGTGCCACGCTCATCACAACCGAAGTACCATCTGGTGAAAAGCGCGGCGCAAATGTCATCCCTCTAAATGTACCAAGCTGCTCCTGCTCACCCGTTTCAATATTAAAAAGATAAACCTGGCCCGGGCGATCATCAAACAAGGCCATATAGGTAATTTGTTGCTGGGTCGGAGAAAACCGCGGCGTTAATACTTGATAGCGCACGCCATCGGTTAGCTCGAGCGGATTATCACCATCCTGATCCATAATCATCAAGCGTTTGATACGTCGGTCTTTCGGGCCAGTTTCATGAACAAAGACTACACGTGTATCGAAATAGCCTTCCTCGCCAGTGAGGGTTTTATAAACAAAATCAGCGACTTTATGAGCTGCACGGCGCCAATTATCCGTAGGGGTCTTAAATGCCACCGCCGCAAGTTGCTGATCAGTATAGCTGTCCCAAATCCGGGTGGAAACCTGAATGCGCCCATCAGGCAATTCATCGACCTGACCGATCACCAGCACTTGCGCATTAATCTGACGCCAGTCCACAAAGCGCGGACGCACATTCACGCCAGCAATATTTTCAATATAAGCACGCGGATCAATCACAGAAAAAAGACCAGAGCGATCAAGGTCTGCTTTGAGAACACCAGTAATATCACTGCCAAGCTGAGACACCTCTGGTGTTCCACCAACAAAATCAGGTACCGCTGTTGGTGTGGGATCAACATTACCTTTGGTGATATCAATGGTGACCTGCGCACTTGCAGGCATTAACACGGCACCAACTGCCGCAATACTTACAGTCAATACAATGAAGAAATTTCTGGTAATTTGATTCATGACAATCGACCTTTTGAACTTTTCAATCTCGTTAACACTTAACCTACCACCGCGCAGGCTATGTACGCATAACTCTCACAACTCTTTATGATGATTTAATGGCGAGCACTGAGCCAAACCATGCAACCATCATCATTCTTGTTTTTAATACTCTGGCACAAAATTCAGATTGAATTCTTTCCAGCGTTCATACCGGTCTCCCGGCAGAAAATCATATGGTTGACATTCCACCACAGCGCGGATTGCATTTTGTTCCGCTACTTTCCAAAAACGATTACCAGACAATGCAATCTGTGTAGAATTCAAAACCTTGGGACTAGCTACAAGAGTACCGTCACGGTTCAGTCGAAAATTCACTTCGACCCGCAGTTTTTCAGGATTAGGAGCGCCGTCCAAAGGCTTCCAGCATTTTTGCATTGCCGCCTTAACCAGTGCAGTTTCAGTTGCCGTTAACTCACCACTGGTGCTCCCACTGCGGGTATTCTCAGCCGTACGCGGAGTTTCACGCGGCTCACGAGGGTTTGCTTCTTCCTCTCTAATTTTCTTCAAAGAGTCTTCATATTTATCTAGATCAAACCCACCATCATCTGGTTCTTTCTTTTTTACCACCGGCTTTGGTTTGGGTGGTTCTGGCTTGGGTTTGGGCGGTTCAGGGTCCGGCTCTTTGACTGGCTCCGGTTCCTCAGGTGTTACCTCTGGCTCGGTTTTTTCCGGTGGCGGTGGAGGCGCAGTCTCTTCCGGTTCCAATGCTGCCACCACTATTGGTTCGTGGAGAATCGGCTCTGGGTCATCAGGAACATCAAATTCAAACGGCTCGTCTTCTTCGGGCTCTTCAACAGCAGCAGGTATATTGGTAATCTCAGCAAGCTTGGCTTGCGTAATCAACTCAACCGGGACCGATGGTTCTGTCATGAAATCGCGCGCAGGGGACCAGTCGCGGCCCCAGACCACGATACCCCCAACAATACAGAGGTGAAACAAAACAGAGGCAACAAAGCCAAACCGCATTGGTCTATCGCCTCCTCGCCTAGCGCTCCGGATCCGTGACCAGACCGATCTTCCGGAAACCAGCGCTATTGATCAGACCCAAGACCCTGGCAATATCTTCCCAGGAGCGTGTCTTGTCGCCACGCACATAAATTTGTTGATCATAACCCGCAGAGGCAACAGCCGTCAGATGCGCCACCAGGCTATCATACTCAATCACTGTTTCCTGCACATAGATCGTGCCATCACCGGAGATTGTCACCGTCAATACTTCACCTTCATCCTGCAGGGCAGTGGCCGCAGTATCTGGCGAATCCACAGAAATACCGACCGTCAAAAGCGGCGCTGCCACCATAAACACAATCAGCAACACCAACATCACATCAACCAGCGGCGTCACATTGATTTCCGACATGGGGCGTGTACGATTACGCCCGCCACCACGTCCTAATGAGGACATACCCATTAGCGAGACCTCTCATCAAGCTGACGGGACAATATGGTTGAGAACTCATCGGCAAATCCCTGCAATTGCACTGCATAGGAGTTAATTGCTGAAGAATAGCGGTTATACGCAACCACAGCCGGAATCGCCGCAAGGAGGCCCAATGCTGTGGCAAACAAGGCTTCCGCAATACCTGGCGCCACAACAGCAAGGTTTGTGTCTTTCGTAACCGCAATCGCCTGAAACGCGGTCATGATACCCCAAACCGTTCCGAGCAGGCCAATAAATGGAGAGGCAGACCCAATCGTGGCGAGCGTTCCAAGATGGCGTTCAGCCCGATCAAGCTCACGCGAAACAGCAACATTCATTATCCGGTCTATACGGTCATGAGCATTGGCCGCCAGCGTATCTGAATTGGAAGGCGCGTCCTTGTTGCGGCTCCATTCACCCATCGCCGCCGTAAAAACGCGAGCCATTGGGTGATCGGCTTTATCGCCGATTTTACGATAGAGATCATCGAGCGGCTTGCCAGACCAGAACATCGCCTCAAACTTGCGGGATTTTGATTTCAACCGGCCAAACAATAATGATTTATCGAAAATAATTCCCCAAGACCAAAGTGAGGCCAGGATCAAAATTGCCATCACGACTTTCACGATGATGCCTGCGCTCAGGAATAGCGACATCAATGAGAATTCACTCTCAGCGGCTGCCGGAGCAATACTGGTAGCCGTTACTTCGGTTGAAGGAGCAGACTGGGTTACCGGGATTGATTCGCCCACTGGGGTTTGCACCAAAATATCCACAACGCTGCCCGCTTGCGCGCCAATCGTTACTGCCAGATCGATAATCATACTTCCAAAAACCCCTCAGGTCTTTCCGCTTTCAAACCTGTCTTGACGGCAGGCTCTGCCGAATGCGGCACTTTTCCAAACACTAGCGGATCCACCAGCACCCGCCAATCAGGTGCTGAAACAATCCTTATGAAATTATGGTTACCATTGAAGCGCAAGCCCCGACAGACCCCATTGGTAATATTTCTGCCTTTATGGCCTGAAAATACGACCCATATGTGACGTTAGAGAGGATAGCGCGGTATTTTTGCATCACACTGAGACAAACACCCGATCGACACCACCTGCTCACTCAAGGCAAGATATGATCACTCGATAAAATTAGCTATGCTACCATCATGTTTCCCCCGTTTCAGATATCTACTCATCACTACATGAATAACTAACCAGAATAGACCAACCCCACCCTAAAGGCAGACAATACTAAAAATTCCTTATAGTATAATTCGTATTACTTTTCTTCAAAACACCGGGGAATAAATCATGCCGCTTTATACAGTAACAACAACGGCAGATGAAACCTTTGATGGTGGCTCCCTTGCCGATGAAACAGCCGATGGCGGCGGGCTTTCGCTCCGCGAAGCGATTGGGTTGGCGAATGATACGGCGGGAGCCGATGAAATTACGTTCAATGCAACGCTCTCGGGCGAACTCATCCGCCTGACGCAAGGCGAACTTTTCATCACTGACAACCTCACCATTGATGGCGACCTTGATGACGACGATACGCCCGATATTACAATCACCGGCGATGCCAATGGTGATGATGTGGTGGATGCTGATGGGATCACAGATGCTCAAGCAAGTGCTAACGCCAACGTAATAGGTGACAATAGTAACGTACTGCGTATTTCTAGTGCGGCAGAAGAAGCAAATCTCAACGGATTGGTTATAACTGGTGGCCATGTTTCTGGCAGGTTAACGACTGGCGCAGCTATTTTTAGCAGCTCTAAAATTAACATCACAAATTCTCAGATTATTGGAAATTATGGGTTTAGAAGAAGTGAAACAGTTTTTAGCCTACAAAATGTAAGGATTACCGATTCAACCATCAGCAATAATATTGGTGCTGGAGTTGAGTCACGTCGCAGTGTCTCTATTGATGCTTCCACCATTAGCGATAACCTGGGTTCGGGGGTGCGCGGCGGCAGTAGCACATTCATAAGCAACTCAACCATTAGCGGGAATCAATCACTCTTTGGTGGCGGCGGGATTTCATCTCGAAGCAGTTTGACAGTTATTAACTCAACCATTAGCGGGAACTCATCATCGTCAGATGGTGGAGGTATTGATGGGGGTTCTTCTACCTCCATCTACAACTCGACGATCAGCGGAAACTATACTACCGGTGAGTTCAGTCGGGGCGGCGGTGTATTCAGTGAAGGTCGATTATTGGTTGTTGACTCAATAATATTAGGAAACAACAGTAGACGTACTTTTGGTACTGACGATGAGTTGATAGAGGTCCCCTCCAGCCGTGTTAATATTGACGGAATTCCTACGTTTGGAGGTTTGAATATTGTCGGTAGCAACATGGCGATATTTGATGCTACAATCAGTGGAAGTGTTATTAATGCATTCCCCGAATTTGTTTTTGCCGAAACCCAGATAAATAACACAGATGGTATTTTTGTATCTGGTGTTCTGGCTGATAATGGTGGACCTGTTCAAACTATCGCTCTTGCAGCTTTGCCGAATAATCCTGCATTAGATAGTAGTAATATAGACCCGATGAGCCTTTTAGACGCTACAGGCGCTCCTCGCTTAGTTGATCTACTTAGTGTGGACAATGGCGGCATTATCGATGCAGGCGCTTTTGAATTGCAGAGCGAGCCGACCTTAACACCGGAAACGCCGGGGCTTATAGTTACCACTACACTTGATGTTGTTGACTCTTTAGACGAGCAGACCTCTCTGCGTGAAGCAATTAATTTTGCGAATGAGAACGCAGGTGCGGATACCATTTCATTTGCTAGTGGCATTGGCGAGGCTTTTGAAGCTGGCGGGTTGAATCGTTTAATACGTGGGCCGTTAGTAATAAGCGATCCACTGATTATAGATGGCGATATTAATGATGATGGAACCCCTGATATAACTATCACTGGTGATATTCTTGGTAATGACAGCGTTGATGAGAATGGAATTACAAATGTTAACATCACACAACCAGTTAACCTTGAAGATAATATTACTATTATCAATATAGCCGCCTCAGGAGCCGATACAACACTCAATGGGCTAACAATCACAGGCGGTCAGACTGGTGTCCTTTCTGATGCTGTTTTGACCATCACAAACTCCATTGTGAGTGGCAATATAAGGCGCGGCGTTGAAAATGAAGTCTCTACCTCTATCGTTAATACAACTGTGAGTGACAACAGAGGTGGCGGGGTTTCCAGTGAAGGAATAACAACAATCACCAATTCGACCATAAGTGGTAATTCAACTACAGAACGAGCAGAATATGGAGGTGGAATCTATAGTGGCGGCAATACATATATTAGTAATTCAATAATATACAATAATTCAACAGCAGGTGCAAATTCACCTGGAGGCGGTGTTTTTAGCGACGGAACAACTTTGATTTCTAACTCGTCAGTAAGCAACAATTTCACCTCTAATGTTGGATTTTCACCCTCGATTAATGGATCAGAGGGCGGTGGTGGTGGGGTCTATAGCCGTCAAGACACAACGATTATCAATTCAACTATTCACGGAAATTCCACTACTGGTACTAGTAATTTTCTTACAACTACTAATACCAGTGGTGGAGGGATACGTGTATTAACAAATTTAATTTTGATTAATTCTACTGTTAGTGAAAATTCAACAGCAGGAAGGATGGCTGATGGTGGTGGCATTAGCGTTTACTCGACTGCTTTGATTATTAACAGTACAGTGAGTAATAACTCGACCGCAGGTGGCAATGCAGATGGCGGTGGGATTTTCTCTGGATCCTATGTAGGCGTTCGCAACTCAACAGTTACTGGTAATCAAACTGATAATGGAAACTCTGAAGGCGGTGGAATTTTTACACCAACACTAACAACAAACAACTCAATCATACTTGGAAACAATGCACTACAATCAATTGACGATGAAATTTCAGTTTCAAATTCTATATTTACACTAGGTTCGTCAATTATTGGGACAAATTCTTCGGCCTTTGATGCTTCCGGGTTTTTATTGATAAATAATGCTGATCCAGCAAATGTCTTTGCGCAAACCCAAGCCAATGGCTCTACGCTCGCCGGTGTTCTTGCTGATAATGGCGGACCAGTAGAAACGATTGCACTTTTGGCCGGCGGGGCCGCTATAGATGCTGGGGATGTGTCCCTGCTAGCCCCAGACACGGGTGACCTTGACGCAGACGGTGACATAACTGAAGCCCTACCTGTCGATGCCCGCGGTGCGCCACGCCTTGTTGGTGGTGGTCTTGATCTTGGGGCATT
>CAZGVP010000152.1:0-7206 GCA_964529135.1 uncultured Caulobacterales bacterium
CCCCCCTGCCATAACAGCCGGCGTATACGGTTATATTTGTGGTTATTTTTAATTATCAAGCCCCGACAACAAAGCGAGGGCTTGATCATTAATTTGTACTCATTGATAATCGCTAGGCTTGGGCTTGTTCTGTGGGCGCTTCTTCTTTTGCTGGTGCAGCAGGCTCTTCAGCGACCGCTGTTTCTACTGGCAATTCTTCCATTGCGCCAACATCAACACCAAGAGAAGCCTGACTTTCAGAAATACCATCGATCACAGCGTCTGAAACCAAATTACAATAAAGACTTATAGCCCGCGAAGCATCATCATTACCCGGAATTACGAAATCAACATTGTCTGGATCACAATTAGTATCCACAACTGCAATCACAGGAATGCCAAGCTTTTTAGCTTCCTGAATAGCAATCGCCTCTTTTTTAACATCGATCACAAACATTAAATCTGGCAAGCCGCCCATTTCGCGGATCCCGCCCAAAGATGCGTCAAGCTTGATACGTTCACGTTCCAACTGGAGTTGTTCTTTCTTGGTCAGGCCTTTACCTTCACCAGAAAGAGCTTCTTCCATCTCTTTTAAACGGCGAATTGAATTGGAAATCGTTTCCCAATTGGTGAGCGTGCCGCCAAGCCAGCGCACATTCATATAGTACTGGGCACAAGCTGCGGCTGCTTCAGCAACAGGTGTTTGCGCCTGACGCTTTGTGCCAACAAACAAAATACGCCCACCGCCAGCAACAACATCGCGTATCTTTACGAGCGCCTGGTGCAACAGGGGTACTGTTTGGGAAAGATCAATAATGTGGATCCCATTGCGGTCGCCAAAGATGTATCGCTTCATCTTCGGGTCCCAGCGGTGGGTTTGGTGGCCAAAATGCACGCCAGCTTCAAGCAGCTGACGCATGGAAAAATCAGGTAGTGCCATTTCATGTCTCCGTCGGTTTTACTTCCGCAGCGCCGAGGAGCCTTATCCAACCGTCTTCACGGATAGAAAAAGCCACCGCGGATGGCATCTGCGTGTGGGATGGCGGGGGCTTAGCGGGGATTTGCGTCAAGATCAATAGCCGTTGAGCTATCATGTAAAAAAGATTAGCAAATATATCGCTTACTTTGCCATATTTGTGACATGCGATTGCAATCAAAGCCCCACGTCAACTAAATCAACTCAACCTCAAGCACGCCTTCTACGGCTTTTAGGGCATTTCGCATCTGAGGTGTGGTCGAAGCTGCTTCAGCAAGTTTAAGCTCAATTTCCCGCCCTGTCTCAGGCAGGCGGAACGCTAGGATAACCTGCCCTCGATCAGCTGGTGTCGCAGCTTTTACAGATTTCAGGCGTTTTTGAATACCAACCAAAGCATCAGAAGATGCAAGACTGACCCTTAATTGGGAAACCGCCGACGCTGCTGCTCTATCAAGATCGGCAATAGCTTCCGCGATAAAACGCACATCACCACTATCGGATTGATCGGCACTGACAGAAATCAACAAAAGCTTACCTACTTCCAGCAGATCGCGCCCTGATTCCAAGATTCTTGAAAATACTGTGATTTCATATTCACCAGAGGCATCGGAACATTCGACCCAGGCAAAAGGTTTACCTGATTTTGAGCGTCTTACTTTAACGCTGCGCACAACACCAGCAAGTTGGAAAGCAGATTCATCATCACGCAAAACCGCTTCTTCAGCCTGCACAAAAGAAACCACACCAAGCTTATTGAGATCCTTGATGTAATCATCGAGCGGGTGACCGCTAAAATAAAAGCCTATAGCACGAAATTCTTGCGTAAGCCGATCCATCGGCAACCAGTCATCGGGAACTGGTAAAGCCGGACGCTCCAGCACAGGTGCACTGTCGAGCAAGAATAGCCCTCCCTGATCACTATGTTGCTCCTCACGATGACGAATAGACACGCGGATCATTAATTCAGCAGCCGCAAAAGCCTGTTCACGAGAGACGCAAAGGCCATCAAAAGCACCTGCACGCGCGAGATTTTCCATCGCGCGTTTACCTACCATGCGCAAGTCAACCCGCTCGGCAAAATCAAAAATATCTGCAAATACCCCTCCTGCATTGCGACATTCAACAATATGTTCCATCGCCGCTTCACCAACATTTTTTACCGCCGACAAAGCATAAATCACAGCACCCGTGTTGGTTTCACTTTCTGTATCAACGGAAAAATCAGCCTGCGAATGATTAACGTGGGGGGGGAGCATTTCGATCCCAGCCCGGCGCGACTCTTTCATGAAAATAGCGAGCTTGTCAGTATTTGTTCGATCCAGAGACATGGATGCGGCCAAAAACTCCGAAGGGTAATTCGCTTTCAGCCACGCTGTTTGATAGGCAATCAACGCATAAGCAGCCGCATGAGATTTATTAAACCCATAGCCTGCAAACTTTTGAACCAAATCAAAAATTCCCGATGCTTGCACACCATCAACGCCGCGCTCTACAGCACCATCAACAAAGCGCTTGCGCTGTTTATCCATCTCCTCTTTTTTCTTCTTGCCCATGGCGCGGCGCAAAAGATCAGCTTCTCCAAGGGAATATCCAGATAAAATTTGCGCAATTTGCATCACCTGCTCTTGATAAATGATCACGCCATAGGTTTCTTTTAAGACACCCTCCAATTTTGGATGTAGATAATCCGGCTCCTGACGACCTTGCTTACGATCGATATAGGTTGGAATATTTTCCATTGGACCTGGACGATAAAGAGAAACCAGAGCGATAATATCTTCAAGACTATCAGGTTTCATGGATTTCAGCGTTGAGCGCATGCCTGAACTTTCAAGCTGAAACACACCGGTAGCATGCCCCTCACCTAACATCTCAAAACTGGCTTTATCCGTTAAGGGAATACTGGTAATATTAATTTTCTCTCCGCGCTCGGCAAGGAATGCAACTGCGCGCGAGATAACGGTTAACGTTTTCAGCCCAAGAAAATCAAATTTCACAAGACCAGCTGGTTCAACCCACTTCATGTTGAATTGAGTGGCCGGCATATCTGAACGCGGATCAAGATAAAGCGCCACAAGTTGTTCGAGCGGACGGTCACCAATAACAACGCCTGCAGCATGGGTTGATGCATGACGGTAGAGACCTTCAAGCTTCAAAGCTTTTTCGATAAGGGCTGCCACACCTTCATCATTTTTTTGTTCTTCTCTCAGTTTAGGCTCTGTGCTGATAGCCTCAGCAAGCGTGACTGGATTGGCTGGATTATTGGGGATTAACTTACAAAGTCGGTCCACCTGCATAAACGGCATATTAAGGACACGGCCAACATCACGAAGCACAGCACGTGCTTGCAACTTCCCGAAAGTTATGATTTGGGCCACGCGGTCAGAGCCATATTTTTCCTGTACATAACGGATCACTTCGTCACGCCGGTCCTGACAAAAATCCACGTCGAAATCCGGCATCGATACGCGTTCCGGATTCAAAAACCGTTCAAACAAAAGCCCAAACCGCAAAGGATCAAGATCTGTGATCGTAAGCGCCCAGGCAACAACCGACCCGGCACCAGATCCACGCCCCGGACCTACAGGAATATCCTGGGCTTTTGCCCATTGAATAAAATCAGCAACAATCAGGAAATATCCGGGAAAACCCATACCGTTGATAATATCAAGCTCAACCTTCAATCGGTCAAAATAAGCCTGACGCTCCACAGCCAGTTCAACCGTTTCAAGGCGCGCCTCCAATCCTTCACGTGCAGCCTTTTCCAATGCAGCCATTTCCGCTTGCTGACGGTTATCTTCGCCATCGACGTTACCAGCATGGCTTGCTGCCAAAAAATTCGGTAAAATTGGATCGCGCATCAAAGGACGATAAGCACAACGCTTTGCAATCTCGACAGTATTAAAAATTGCTTCAGGCAGATCGTCAAACAAGGCCATCATTTCTTTGGAGGATTTAAAGTAATGAGAAGGCGTAACCTGGCGTCGTTCATCTTGATGGATGTAAGCTCCCTCCGCGATACAAAGCAGCGCATCATGAGCTTCATAACCATCAGGTTTTGGGAAAAATGGTTCATTGGTCGCCACCAAAGGCAATTCCAATTCATAAGCCAACGCAACCAGTGTCTCTTCAACACTGTCACGGGTATCATGTCGTTGAAGCTCAATATAGAGACGGTTTGGAAACGATGCCTTTAACCGCTCCAGCAAGAGTTTGGCATCGGGCTTACGGCCATCGCGAAGCAGCCTATCAATCGGACCATCATACCCACCAGTAAGGCAGATTAACCCAGTTGTTTTTTGCAACGCATCGTCAAAAGTTATACAAATTGTTTCTTCATTTGCAGACTCTAAAAAACCACGACTGGAAACCTCCATCAGCCGCTCATAGCCTTGTTCGTTTTGTGCCAGGAACACGAGTGACGGTGGACGCTGATTTCGATCCTCCTGCAGACCGCAACTGACCTCAGAGACCGCTTGTTGCAACCCCGTAATTGGTTGGATGCCGGCTCCACTCAGGGTTTCCGAAACATCAAGCGCCCCGAACAGATTATTCGTATCGGTCACTGCAACGGCGGGCATCTTGTTGGCAATACAAAGATCACGCAGATCAGAAATTGGGATAGCCCCTTCCGCGAGCGAATAAGCAGAATGCACGTGCAGATGTATAAACGGTAACGATGTCATCTTCTTAGAAACTGGGGTCCCGGTCGCCGATTTTGCAGCCATCACTCACTAAACCTCCGATTTACCGATGAAGTCAGCGTTAGCCGCCCAACACTACCCCCCACAATACCGCCACCGATATAAGAGAAACAACTACGCCGAGTCCCGCTGCATCCTGCAAGATTTCTTTTTCCATGATAGGCACTTTCCTGTGAAACTTCAGAGACAAAAACATCAAACCAAAATGTTCTCTTAATGTTCTTTATTCTCTTTTTGTTCTTTTGCCAAGCCTATGGCAGTATTTTCTTTCGCGTACCCACGGAGAATCAGATAGATGATTGCGCGTGAAACAATAACCATACTTAATGATACTGAATTTGACGTCGAGGACTCCGGGTTGAAATTTACCCTTACATACGAAGGCGAGCTGAAATCAGGTCAAACTCCCAGACAATCCGTACGCAAGCATCAATTGCGGCGTCATTTTCATCCACAGTTAAAGCGACTTTGGGAAACAAATGTAATTCTTCGTAATTGGTACATACCAATTGAGGAGGAACGCGACGAAAAGTTTGCGGATATGCCAATCGAAATGGGGCGGGGGCGCGTCGATGTCATACATGCGCGCGATTGGATGCCAGAAAAAGTAACTCAGTTAAAAGGTTTTACGTTTCTTCCATTAATCTCTAAAGATTTATGCGTGGAAAGCGCTTTGGAAATTAGGATTTTACGTCCAACTGACAAGCCTGGAAATGTGCCAGACTTAGATAACATTGTTAAAACTCTTTGCGATGGATTGAGAAAACCTGATCACAAAAGTGCTATTGAAAAAGCGCCTCGTCCTTCAGCTAACGAAAACCCATTTTATGTTCTTCTGGATGATGACAGCCTATTGAACAAAATTTTGGTCACTGGCGATGAGCTCCTTTCTCCTTTGACCGGAAAATCTAAAATAGACCCGCACGATGTCCGTGTTTTCATCGATGTCATGATCAGGCCGTTATTACCTCAGCCATACAATAATATTTTCTTTGCAGATGACGCTCAATCTTGGGATTGTTTGTATGATAAATCTGTACCCAGCAAATTGGACACTCTTAGTAATTCAGAATTAAAATATATTGCTTCTCAATGTGTGCTCAGACTGATGAATTTTCATGACGTAAGTAAACGCTTTCAGAATTCTATTTTTCATGATGAATCTCTCGAACGGTCAGAGCAAAATAAAAAATCATTACAAGCATCAGAAGATCGGGAGATAATTTGGCAGACAACTTTGTGGCCAAAAGTCAAGGCAATTTCATTTGAACTAGAACGCCGCCAAGAACAATCATCGGACGGCACAATGCCGACTTATCAACGCGATATGATTGACTCTGGAATGCTAGTGGGCGCTAACCCTCTGGCGGAAATTGCAAGTCGGTTAGAACGCTTAGTCTATTCCTTAGCGTAGGATTCTTTCTGCTTTACGAAAGCTTCCTCAAGCTTTTCCTCTGCCTCGGTGAGGTTTAGGTCTCCATCGGCTTCCAGTTCTTTTGCGAATTCCTTGAACCTTTCCGATTGCGCCTTGTCCGTGTTCGCTGGTTTCTTTTTCTTCTGATCTACCATTCTGCCCAATTTGCTTTTCGTTGCCATGCATCGGCGCGTCCCTTGCTACGAGCTGTTTGATAGGTCAGGCGCTTACCGGTTACACCCTTTAACAGATTATCTGCGCGTTGGGTATCATCAACGCCTAGTGCTTTACGGTTTGAATATCGGAAATCAAATTCTGCCGTATACCGATGCAAATGACGTTGATCACAGTGTTGGTATATGCCGCGCATTCCGCGTTTGAAGATTGAAAAGAACCCTTCGATGGTGTTGGTATGGACAGTATGATCATCATTGCTGCGGTATTCGCCTTTGCTGTGATTGACCACGCCGTGATCAAAAAAATTCCAACCTATCTGCTTGTATCTTTTTGCTTCATCAGTCATAAGGCGCGCCTCTTTCGAGATATTCTTCTCAAGAATAGGCAGGATGGTTTTCATGGTCAGGTCATTAACGACATAGCTGCGCGCTTGTCCGGTTTCGCGATCCACAAGTGAAAGCACCTTGTTCATATTGCCAATACGGAACTGTTTGCCCGGCTCAGGCGGGTTTTTGCGGTCTTTACCGATAAAGGTTTCATCAACTTCGACAGTGTCGCCGCCTGCGCCGAATACGGATAGCTGTCCACCACGCATGGCCTCTCTGATCCTGTGAGACAGAAACCAAGCGGTTTTCAAAGTGCAACCTAACATGCGGTGAAGCTGGTTGGTACTTATCCCCTTTTTAGAGGATGCCATCAGAAAGATTGCCTGCAGCCAGTGGCGCAATGGCAGGTGCGAAGATTCAAAGATGGTGCCCACCTTCACGGTGAAGGGCTTCCTGCACTTGTAGCACTTGTAAACACCAACGCGGGTGGATTTGCCTTTAAGCGCCCCAATGCGCTCATGGCGCCCACAGCGGGGGCAAACAGGGCCTTCTGGCCACAATCGCTCTTCGACGTATCTATAAGCAGCTATTTCATCATGAAAGTGTTTTTTATCTAGCGCTGACATAGCA
>CAZGVP010000153.1:0-7111 GCA_964529135.1 uncultured Caulobacterales bacterium
TCACTGACCATAGCCAGAGGTTGATGCGCCAAGCCCGTGTTTAACATTGATCCCGAAAGCATTTTTATGATGAGCGGCTGGTCACTATATGTGGTGATCTTTCTATTACCATTTATTCAAGAGGATGCAGCTGTTATTGGTGCAGCGACAGCGTCGCTCACGGGAGCTGGACCAACCTGGATGATTTTTCTGGTTATTCTCGCTGGCCTATCCGTCAGTGATATCTGGAAGTACTGGCTTGGTTGGGCCGGACGCAGGTATGAGTGGGCCCATAAATTTGCGGAAAAACCGGGTGTATCTGTTGCCGGGGATCTTGTGCGCGAAGAGTTGATCAAAACGCTTTTTGCTGCGCGTTTTGTACCTGGCACGCGCATCCCAACATATCTTGCCTGTGGGTTTTTCAAAACACCCTATCTGCGATTTGTTTTATGGGTAGTCGCAACTGCAACGTTATACGTCACTATTATGTTTTCATTATTTCATGTGGTGGGTGAAGTTGCGGGCGATCACGCCAAGTTCTGGCTACCTGCAATCGCCTTGACATTGATTTTGGGCTATATTCTGGTCCGTTATAGCCGTCACAGGAATTCCAAGCTTGGCCCAATGACGCCTCTTTCGGATGCTTCTGATCACACTATTGATGAGACTCTCATTAAAGAACCCACCTCGCCTGAATCGCTAGAAAGAAAGATATAAATTATGGATTTTGCTCTTACTGAAGAACAGATTGCCATTCAGGAAATGGCAATCCGTTATGCGGCAGATGAATTGGCTCCTAAAGCCGAAGAATGGGATGAAAAAAAGATTTTCCCTGTGGATGTAATACGTAAATCTGCAGATCTCGGGCTCGCTGGAATTTATACGCGCGATGATGTGGGCGGTTCCGGGCTTGGGCGCTTGGATGCGGTGTTGATTTTTGAAGCCTTGTCAGGAGGTTGTATATCGACGGCGGCTTATATCTCCATTCACAATATGGTTTCATGGATGATTGATAGCTTCGGTTCGGAAGAATTGCGCAAGAAATATTGTCCGAAAATGACGTCGATGGAAATGTTAGGAAGCTATTGTTTAACAGAACCGGGGTCTGGCTCAGATGCAGCAGCGTTAAAAACCAAAGCTAAGCGCGAAGGTGATGAGTATATTCTCAATGGGTCCAAGGCTTTTATTTCTGGAGCCGGTATAACAGACCTTTATCTCGTTATGGTGCGCACAGGCGACGATGGCCCACGTGGTATTTCTGCCGTTCTCGTTGAAAAAGATACGCCGGGCCTTTCGTTCGGAGCCAATGAGCGTAAAATGGGATGGAACTCTCAACCAACCGCTGTTGTTAGTTTCGATAATTGTCGTATTCCCGTGAGTAACCGCATTGGGGAGGAAGGTGAGGGCTTCAAATTTGCAATGATGGGCCTTGATGGGGGCCGTCTTAATATTGCGGCGTGCTCTCTTGGTGCGGCTAACGTTGCGCTAAAAGCAGCTCTTGATTATGCAAATGAAAGACGCGCCTTTGGGAAAAGACTCAACGAACAGCAGGCGCTGCAGTTCAAACTCGCTGATATGGCAACTGAGCTCGAAGCCGCCAGAGTGATGTTGTATCAGGCCGCTTGGAAACTCGATAACAAAACACCAGATGCCACACGATTTTGTGCAATGGCAAAGCGTTTTGTTACCGATACTGGATTTCAGGTGGTCAATGATGCGCTGCAAGTTCATGGTGGATATGGCTATTTGCGTGATTATCCATTGGAACGTATGTTGCGTGATGTGCGCGTTCACCAGATACTGGAAGGCGCAAATGAAGTCATGCGTGTTATCGTAGCGCGTGACCTTTTACGAGATTATCAGGCTTAAGATCTAAATAGAGAAGGGGCTACCATGCCTAAAGGTTATTGGTTGTTACATATCCGTGTGTTCAATGAAGAGCGGTACCCGGAATACCTGGCCGCTGATAAGCTTGTATTTGAAAAATATGATGCAAAATTTCTCGTGCGTGGCGGACAATATCTTCCAGTGGAGGGTGAGGATCGTGATCGGCATGTTGTCATTGAGTTTGAAAGTTATCGTCATGCTTTAGATTGCTATCAATCTCCAGAATATCAAAAAGCTTTGAAGCTTCGACAAGAATTTGCAGAATCTGAAGTGGTGATCGTTGAGGGTGTGGGGTAACCCCCTTACAGGATATTATAATGACCAACGAAATTCTCTTTGAAGAAATTAATCGCTGGGGCGTGATTACCCTGAATCGGCCAAAGGCTTTAAATGCGCTGACACATGCCATGGTCAAGGCAATGCGTTCCAAACTCGCTGAATGGGAAGTTGCTGAACACATTGCCGCAGTGATGGTGAAAGGTGAAGGTGATCGTGCTTTTTGTGCAGGTGGCGATATACGTTGGTTATATGAGACCGCAAAAGAGGATGTTACTGCAGCGTGCGAGTTTTTCCGCGATGAGTATACCAATAACGCTGCAATTTTTCATTTCTCAAAGCCTTATGTTGCTTTGATTGATGGCATCGTCATGGGCGGTGGAGTCGGTGTTTCCGTACATGGTGATTTCCGGGTTGCCGGAGAAAATACAATGTTTGCCATGCCTGAAACCGGAATTGGTTTGTTCCCGGATGTTGGCGGAGGGTATTTCATGCCTCGACTTGCCGACAATTTGGGCATGTATTATGCGCTTACAGGCGTTCGTGCTAATGGTGCAGATTGTCTAGCGACAGGGATTGCCACACATTATGTGGCTAGTGAACAACACGATAAAATGATTGAGGCTTTGTTGTCGTTATCTGATCAAGAGGTAATCGATCATTCTACTATTGAGGGTTGTCTATCTGTCTACGAAACTAAGCCGCTTGAAAATAATGTTAGTAGAATTCGTGTTCCTGTTAACAGGTTATTCACTCGATCTGACAGCTTGGAAATGCTACTAGAACGTTTGAGGCACGATAATTCTGAGTTTGCAAAAATGACGCTAGCAACTCTATCTCGAATGTCGCCAACATCGCTGAAATTGACATTTGCTCAAATGACACGTGGGCGTTCGCTTGGCTTTAATGAAACTATGCAAATGGAGTTTCGGGTTGTCAGTCGGGTGATGGCTGGACATGATTTCTTTGAAGGTGTCCGGGCCTTGATTATCGATAAAGATAAATTACCCAAATGGTCGCCGGATTCGCTGGATGGCGTCAGAGATAAGGATATTACTGAGTATTTTATGCCCCTTAACGAGCATGAGCTAAAATTATAAATCTGATAGAGTTTTGACGGTTATTACGGACATAGTTGACTATCTTATCTGTCAACGGTGATGGGCCCCTCTGCTCTGCCATGGATAAATTGTTCGACCATTGCATTTCCAGAGTGGTCAATTTGCGCAGGTGTACCCTGCCAGATAATTCGGCCCATATGCAGCATGGCGATTTCATCACCAATTTTTCTCGCAGATGCCATATCATGGGTAATAGAAATGGCAGTGGCGCCCGTAGCTTGGACTTGTTGAACAATGAGGCTATTGATGACGTCAGCCATAATGGGGTCAAGGCCGGTGGTGGGTTCATCAAAAAACAATATCTCTGGCTTTGCTGCAATGGCACGTGCTAACCCCACACGTTTTTGCATGCCGCCTGAGAGTTCTGACGGATTAAGATCTGCAACGTCCGGCTTGAGACCGACTTGAGACAAGCATTCTATGGCTCTTGTTCTGGCTTCTTCACGTGATTTGCCTTCACCATGGATCAAGCGGAACCCAATGTTTTCCCAAACTTTCATGCTGTCAAACAGGGCACCGCCTTGGAACAACATGCCGATTTGACGGCGTTTGCGATCACCGACTTTACGGTCTGCAATAATATCAACACCATCAATGTCTATTGTACCAGCATCAGGATGTACTATACCGAGGATCGATTTCAATAGAACAGATTTTCCCATTCCAGACCCACCGATTACGACTAAGGAGCGTGCAGGAGGGACAGCAAGGGAGACGTCCTTTAAAACTTCCTTTGGGCCAAATGATTTCGACAGATTACGAATAGCGATCTTGGGAGGTGTGCTGTGTATGCTGTTTTCCATCGGGTCTACACCTTAACAAACAGCGTTGTCATTAGATAGTTGGACGCAAGAACCAATACTGCTGCAGCAACAACGGCGGTTCTTGTTGCAGTGCCAACTCCTTGAGCACCCCCGCCACTTTTGTAGCCATAATAGCACCCCATCAATGCAATCAGATATCCAAATACAACCGCTTTGATTAGGCCACTGGTAACGTCACGCATTACAAGAAAATCGCTCAGGTTTCGGATGAAAACTGTACCGGAGAAATCCAGTGCATAAACGGATACAAGCCAACCGCCATAAATACCAATGATATCTGCAATCAGTACAAGGAGCGGCATGACGATCATGGTGGCAAGTATACGAGGAGCTATAAGGTAATTAAACGGCTTTACTGCAAGTGTTGACATTGCGTCTATCTGTTCCGTCACTCGCATTGTGCCCAATTCAGCTGCCATTGCGGATGCGCTACGACCAGCTAGCATTAATGCTGCAAGTACGGGGCCGAGCTCCCTTGTAAGCGAAACACCCAAAATTTGAGGTAAGAAAGCTTCTGCATTAAATCGCAAAGAGCCATCATAAATATTCAAGGCAAGAGCCGCGCCTGTGAAAATCGCAGTAAGGCCAATTACAGGCAGGGACGTGAATCCAATTCGCATTAATGCCGTACTAAAAGCGCGCGCATAAAAAGGAAGCGTCACCATTGCGATCAAGCCGCGCAACCCAAACAGGGTTACATCGCCTATGCCGCGCAAGAATTGCAGTACAACCGCACCAATACTGGCAATGAATTTCATGAGATTTCCCAATAGCCCTGGTCAGATACTAACTTATTTTGGCTATGGTAACGGGCATAGGCTGCTGCGTACAGGGGGGCTGTGTGTCGGGAGATGTAATAGTAATCAAACAGGCGTGGTTTTTAACCAATTTTAGTGTTGGTTAATATACACACGCTCAATCCGGGGACCAAGCTGGGTTAAAAGCTCATAGGAAATTGTGTTAGCGAGGCGCGATATCTCACCAATATCCAACCCAGGTCCGAAAAATTCAGCGATATCGCCAACTGCTACCCCGTTAGTTAAGCCAGTAATGTCAACTGTAATGGTATCCATAGAAATCCGCCCGACCATTGGACATTGAACTCCGCCAATGATGACTTTGCCCCGGTTTGACAGGTTACGGGGATACCCATCGCCATAGCCAATACAGACTGTTGCAATGCGTGAGGGGCGTAATGCTGTCCAGCTTTTATCATAACCGACAGTATCGCCCTTGCGAATATCACGGACTTGCAAGATTGGTGCGCAAAGCCTTGCAACGGATATTAGGCGATCGTCAGGTTCATCGGTAACGGTGCAACCGTAAAGCGAGATGCCTAGACGAATCAGTGAGTAATGGTAACTCTTGTTTATAGTTGCTCCGCCAGATGCAGCAAGGGATAGACGTGCAGCTGGAAAGTGTGTGGCGGCTGTGAGGAATTGAGCTCTCTGACGAGCATTCATGGGGTTGTCGCCATCTCCCGCGCAGGCAAGATGAGACATTACCAATGTGATATTAAGCCCATCAAGTTCAGTAATGGCTTCAAGGCGTTCCGGGGCAAGGCCAAGCCGGTTCATGCCCGTATCAATATGCAGGGCTGCAGCAATATCGGGAAATGTGCTTGCCCACTGCGCTGCTTGCGCAACGCTGTTGAGAACTGGGGTTAATGCAAAATCACGAAATAACGGCAATGTCGATGAAGAAGGGCCATGCATAATGATGATTTCAATTGAGTTTGCTTCTACTGCTGGGAGCATGGCTTGCATTGCTATACGAAGTGCTCTGCCTTCTTGGGCATGAGCAACGAAAAAGCTGTTACAGTTTTCGTCCATGATCAGGGTTTTGGCAATCTCAGCTGCCCCAAGACCATAACCATCGCATTTAATGACGGGGGAGATTTGAGCCGTGGGAGCCATAGTGACGAAAGCGCGGTAGTTTGATCGTATAGCGGCAAGATCAACTTCTACAAAGGGGCCTGCATCGTGATAGGAATGCCCAATATCCCGGGGGCGTGCCTCTGTCGTTTTTGTTGCAGGTATTGCGAATTCGTCTGGCTTAAATTTATTCGTTATTGTGTCACTCATAATGACTAGGTTTAGCGTTTTGCGCCTGACACGCAAGTCCAGATTATGATGGACCTTTTCAGCAATGTTTTTTTCTGCAACACTAATTTTATCGAAATAAAAGCTGGGGATGATCATGAATAAATTAAATAAAAAACCAAAAATGCAATCAGACAGTCTTGCGACAAGACGGGATTTATTACGAGGTATTGCGCTTACAGGAGCTGTTGGTTCAGTGGCCGCATGTTCTCCCAAGGCTGATCTGAAGGTCGATAATGCCAATGAAATCAATGAGAAAATCACCACACGAACGATAGCTGAAGCGGAAAAAATACTCGATTTGAGTTTCTCACCAAATGAGAGGCAGATGATGTTAGGTGGGCTTGAGGAAAATTTGGAAAGTATTCGCCGGTTGCATGCAATCAAATTTCCAAACGAGTTTGCTCCTGCAACTGTTTTTGAACCTCGGGTACGAGGACGCTCATACAAGTCCCAAAAAAATAACCTTACCCTTCGAAATACTTATGATGAAGCAATTCCCCAAACTGATACGGATATCGCTTATGCCAGTGTTGCCCAGCAAGGTGCCTGGTTACGCAAGGGGCAATTGACCAGCGAGCGCCTGACAGAGATCTATCTCTCGCGTATGGACAGCTATGCTGGGGATCTTGAGTGTTTTGTCACGCTAACACCTGATCTTGCCAGAGCTCAGGCCGCGAAAGCGGATGCAGATTTTTCCGATGGGCGTGATCGCGGCCCCTTGCAGGGCATTCCTTATGGTTTGAAGGACTTGGCAGATGTGGAAAATGGTCGAACGACATGGGGAGCGACACCGTATAAAGACCGTGTAGCAACAAGTGATGCTGATCTTGTGCGTAAGTTGCAGCGTGCAGGGGCGGTGCTTTTGGGTAAAACAACATGCGGTGCCCTTGCATATGGTGATCAGTGGTTTGATGGAAAA
>CAZGVP010000154.1:0-7109 GCA_964529135.1 uncultured Caulobacterales bacterium
ACCCTCAGTTAAGAGCCGGCGAAATCGGTAAACCCAATCATTTAATCAAGGTAGCAGCTCAAATCGCTGTCGGAACACGCAAAGAAGCCTTACAACTTTATGGCGTTGATTATCCAACGCCTGATGGCTCAGCAATCCGTGATTATGTCCATGTTAGCGATCTTGCTGATGCGCACCTTGCTGCACTGGAGTTTTTGCGCGATAGCGGCGCATCAGCGACGCTCAATTGTGGTTATGGACGCGGGTATTCTGTATACGAAGTCGTTGATGCTGTAGAACGAGTTAGCGGGGTAAAAATCCCAGTTGAACTTGCTCCACGTAGAGCCGGCGATTCACCACAACTCATCGCTGATAGTGCATCAATTCGTACCACTCTTGATTGGCGCCCTCGATATGACGATATTGATTTTATCATCAAAACTGCAATCGATTGGGAACGCCACCTCCTCACACACTCTGATGATAATCAGACAAAAAATAATTCCGAAAAGGCTACCTCCTCTTGATACAAAGTATACGCATTCTTTTCTTTTTGTTATTAGTAACTATAACCTGGTTAACCCTTACAAGTGATCCTGCGGTTACATCCAATGGGTCTGCCTTTATGCAGTGGCTTTCAACGCT
This sequence comes from uncultured Caulobacterales bacterium, assembly GCA_964529135.1. Classification (GTDB taxonomy): domain Bacteria; phylum Pseudomonadota; class Alphaproteobacteria; order Caulobacterales; family Parvularculaceae; genus CALLPQ01. The sequence goes on from CAZGVP010000154.1 coordinate 625, forward strand.
ATTATTACGCACCCCCGAATGGGGGGACAAAATTGGTCATTTCCTTGGCTATGGAGCGCTTGGGTTAACGGCAGCCGCGTCACGATTTACACCACCACGTAAGAATTGGATCCCAGCATGTTTGTTAACTCTCTATGGGGTAATTCTTGAGTTCGTACAAATAATCGGTGGCACCCGCAGTGGTGAACTCCTCGATGCAGTCGCTAATATGAGCGGTACACTTTGTGGTTTTGCAGGATATTTTCTACTTACATTTGCAATAGAATTTATTGGTAACAACACGCAAGCACAACGATGAAAACTACAATCATTATCCCGGCACGCTATGCGTCTACACGTCTACCCGGTAAACTGCTATTGGATCATACCGGAAAACCTCTACTACAACATACCTGGGAAAAAGCATTACAGGTAGAAGGCATTGATAATGTCATCATCGCAACGGACGATCAACGGATCATTGATGCAGTTAATAAGTTTGGCGGTAATGCAGTGATGACTGATAAAAGCCACACTACCGGCAGTGCGAGGATTGCAGAAGCAGCTTGCCAGATTGATTCAGATATTATTGTCAATATACAAGGTGATGAACCAGAAATTGACCCAACGATCGTAGCTAAGTTAGTTAAGTTACAAATCCGTGCCAATACATTTTGCTCTACCGTTGCTTGCCCATTTAATAATGAGCCTCTAACAGGTCCGGGATCACCCGAAGATCACGCTGCTGTAAAAATTGTCACTAAAGGGCCTGATGATGCTGGTATTACACATGCCGTATATTTTTCAAGGCAAAAAATTCCCTATACAAATCAGAACAATTCAGCATTCCCATATTTAATGCATATAGGCATTTATGTTTTTTCCCGCGACAGCTTAAGACGATTTGCAGCCCACTCGCCAACACCTCTAGAGCAGGCTGAAAATTTGGAACAGCTACGTATCCTGGAAATGGGTGAGCGCATTGCGGTTCTATCTGCGCAATGCTCTAGCCCCGGCATTGATACGCCAGAAGATTATGCAGCCTTTGTTAAACGTATTAACAGATAAAATAACCCTCGATTATCAACTCGTCAGCTTCAATCGCTGTTTATCAAATACCCTCAAAACCTGCACCAATTCATGGCCTCTTCGCAGGTTTGCACCATTCGCAGTAACAACTAACCAAGCCCCCTGTCGGTTGCTCAGCTTTGGTCGTTTTTCGATACGGTATAAAGGAGCTTCAGAGGCCCTGCGAAAAACACTGAAAACTGCCACATCTCGCGTGCAATCAATAGCGTAATCTTTCCATTCACCTGCAGCAACAAATTGGCCATAAACATTCAGGATAGCCCCCAATTCTTGCCTCGTGAAGGCAACAGGTTCGGGTTTTATCTTCTTGGTATGTTGCGAAGTTTTATCAGTTCTGGTTGGTAACGTTTCAATAATAGACATAATGCCATTGTCGCCAAGCCTTGAGACGATAACAAGAGCAATAACTAAAAATACCGTAACAACCCAGGAATTGCGGCCTTATTTAGCACCAAAATGCCTTATTCTTCGCCTATATCAGCCTCATTCAATTGCTAATTTAGACCATGCCAGATGGCTGGAGGTTCTTCTTCCGGCTTTTATTATCGCCCCCCAGCCTCCGGGATTGGATGCTTTCACCATCTGGCAATTTACAATAAAACTTGATTACACAGGTATGATTGCCTTTAAGCATTGACCTTTGGTTAAACCAGCATATCACCGGTTGAGGTAACTGTGGAAAATCAAGGGCAACAATGACCGTCATTTTAACAATTGCGCTGCCCATTTTCGCAGTGATTGCAACAGGATTTGCGTCGGGGCGATTTGGCATCATTCATAGCGACGATGGCTTAGCGCTCAACCGATTTGTGTTCAATATTGCAATGCCGGTCGCTATATTCGGATTAACATCAAGAACAGACCCACTGACTCCATCCGACTTATCTTACTCAGGAATATATTTGATCGCTTCCCTGGCGACCCTGGGGATATCCTATATGATAGCAAGGCGGATCTTTTCACTGCCCAGACCCGATGCCGGTGTACATGCATTTGCATCGACACTTGGAAACGCAGTATTTTTAGGCTTACCCATTGCACAAAACATAACAGATTGGGGACGCCCGTTTATTGTTCTAATGTTAGCTGAAGGTCTCATCATCATAACACTTGCATCAATATTAATTGCTGCAAGGGTCGATGAAGAAAAGACGACTTTAAAAACACGATTATTGGAAATTTTGTTACGCCCTTTTAAAAACCCTCTAGTGCTTGGAACACTCAGCGGATTTATTTTCGGCCTTACCGGATTACCACTTCCAAACCCTGTTTCCGCTTTCCTTGATATATTGGGACGCGCAGCAGGGCCAACAGCTCTTTTCTCATTGGGACTTTTTCTCTCAGCAAATTCAATAAAAAGTCAAAAAATATTCTCTGCACAAATATTGCAGATAGCAAGCTTCAAAATGATACTATTACCAATACTCATGCTTGTTGGCTTACATATTATTGGCATAAACGATCGCAACATATTAGGAGCAAGTATGCTTTTCACTCTCGTGCCAGCAGGTATTGGAGTGTATATTCAAGCAAGTGCACGAGGCCGGTATGCAGCTGAAGCCGCAACCGCAATTATTGTAACAACTGTAGCTTCAATATTGACGGTCAATGCCACACTGTATTTTCTGGCTTGAAAATCACAAGATCAGCATATCATTAAAAAGCCCGCGACACTGTACAGGCTTTTTACGAGATTTAGTTTATGCTTTTGCGAACATTAAATATCTGACGCACTCCACAGTTTTGAATATGCCTCACAATGGATCAGGATAGAATTAAAATCGGCGATATTTACACTGGATGGTATTTTATAAACCTGTCCACCCCTGTTATTTTCAAGTGAGGAAATTAACACCGCACCATCGGTTGCATTACGCCCAGTTGCACTCGATGCGCTTAATGGTGACAGAAAAATTTTCAAGTCAGGTGCTTTGCGTGTTTTAAAATCATCCGAAAGCGACACGAAAGTAGAACCATCTTCTTGGTAAATAGTCCAGGTACCTGAAGATTTGAAAGATTTCTTAGTCCATGATCCGGATGCTATAGTGCCCGATGCCGTGACCTCTATAGCGTTCGCTGAAGCCATAAGATTGGGACTAGCGATAGCACCTATTGTCAAAATAGTGGCAAAAAACGCGCTTAATAAAATATTCCTTGACTTCATGAAGGGATCCTTTTTTCTTCTCTCGTCTAACCTGGCTCAAGGTACAAAGTAGCCATTGTTTGTGAGATAGATTTAAGAACCGATGTCATCACATTCAAATCAACCAATCGAGAGAGCAATAACAAAAAGGTGTGGAGATGCCCTCCTTTTTGTGAAGAAGTTTTCCATAATTAACCATCTTCATTAATCCTGAAACGGATCACGCATTAAAATAACGTCTTCACGTTCTGGGCTTGTAGAGACGAGTGCCACAGGCGTTTCTATCAATTCTTCAATACGCCGAACATATTTAACCGCTTCTGCAGGCAAATCTGCCCAAGAGCGCGCTTTTTCTGTTGAGCCCTGCCACCCGGCAAGGGTTTCATAAATTGGCTCAACACCAGCTTGCCGCGCCATACCCGCAGGGAGGTAATCATAGGTTTTCCCCCCCAGACGGTAACCAATACATACTTTTAACTCATCAAACCCATCCAACACATCAAGTTTGGTTAATGCGATACCATGTACCCCGGAGACTTTTAGCGATTGCCGGGTTAACGCAGCATCAAACCACCCACAACGGCGTTGACGACCTGTTACGGTCCCAAATTCATGTCCCCGCTCTCCCAAACGCTGGCCCGTTTCATCGAATAACTCCGTCGGAAAAGGCCCTTCCCCCACACGGGTTGTATAAGCTTTAACGATCCCCAATACATAACCAATCGCGCTCGGCCCTAGGCCAGAACCAGCAGCAGCTTGTCCAGAAACAGTATTGGAGGAAGTTACAAACGGGTATGTGCCATGATCAACATCCAATAGCACGCCTTGCGCTCCCTCAAATAAAATCCGCTTGCCTTGGCGTCGCAATTCACCAAGACGCTGCCATACTGGAGTTACAAAAGGCAGGATTTTGGGCGCAACCTCCTCAAGTCTGGAAATCAAATCATCGGCATTCACCTCAGCAACCCCAAAACCCCGACGCAACGCATTATGATGAACAAGTAAATTATCTATCTTTGTACGAAGCGCCTTTGGGTCAGCCAGGTCGATCACCTGAATCCCGCGACGCCCGATCTTGTCTTCATAGGCCGGTCCAATACCGCGTTTCGTGGTTCCTATTTTAACGCCCTCGCTTCCCCCTTCGCGAAGAACATCAAGGGATTGATGAATGGGAAGAATAAGAGTTGCATTTTCTGCGATAAGCAAGCTGTCGGGAGTAATTTCCACTCCTTGCTCACCGACGCGGGCTATTTCATCCAGCAAAGCAAAGGGATCAACCACAACACCATTGCCGATCACCCCGGTTTTATCTGGGCGCACAACACCTGACGGTAATAATGACAGTTTGTAGACTTTCCCATCAATGACCAAGGTATGCCCGGCATTATGACCTCCTTGAAAGCGCACCACAACATCAGCTCGTGCTGATAGCCAATCAACTATCTTACCCTTACCCTCATCGCCCCATTGGGCACCGATGACCGCTACATCCGCCATAGTAAACTCCTCAAATTCAGGATAATCGCGCCGCACCATAGGCACTTTGCACGTCAGGTCAAACCATTGCAGAGACTTTGCCCCTGATTGTTTTGCACAACGTCAGCCCTACTGGTAATATAAGGTTGAGACGAAACTCTTTAATCATGTATGGGAGAATCAAGATCACAATCCTCGGCAAAATTTCATGGTCAAACAACTTGTTAGCGCATTATTTCTGGCCAATGATGTCACTCTTGCTGGTTTTAGTATCCCACACATTCTCCCTGCATAGTGCTGCCCAGGAAGAAAGTCAGACACCAACACCCCAACCGCCTCCGCCGCCATGCCAGGCTGATGTCTACCGTCAGTTCGATTTCTGGCTCGGTGATTGGGAGGTATTTACAAGTGATGGCGCCAAAGCTGGTGAGAATAAAATTACTCGGGAAGAAAATGGTTGTCTCATCCTTGAAAAATGGACCAGTGTAACCGGCGGCACCGGCCAGAGCTATAATTATGTCGATGCGTCAACAATTGCGGGCAACACCCCACAGTGGCGACAAATTTGGGTCAGTGGCGCTGCTACTATTGATTATATCGGTGGGCTGAACAAAGATAGTACCATGGTACTGAAAGGAACCATCGCTTATCGCAATGGCAATACTGCGCCCTTTCGTGGCAAATGGAGTCAACAAAAAGATGGTTCAGTGAAGCAATTCTTTGAGCAATTTAATACACAAACAAAAGAGTGGGACTCATGGTTTTTAGGAATTTATCGTCGAAAAAAGCAAAATAAAAACTAGATAACCTTATTCACTGAACGAATTAATTGCTCAACATCATGCTCGCTCGTGGCAAATGAACAAATAAGCCGTTGCATTTTTCCACCTGCAGGATCGCCTGGGGTGACCCAGGGATAGAAGGCTGCACCTTGGGCGCGTAAAATTTCAGCAACACCATCTGGGAATACCACGAATACTTCATTTCCGTCAGCCGGATAGGGAACTTCCACACCGACAATAGACGCTAAGCCAGTAGACAGCTGTTTTGCCATTTCATTGGCATGTTCGGCCAATTCAAGCCATAATCCACCTTCGAACCAGGCATTAAATTGCGCGCTAATAAGTCGTTGTTTGGAAAGCAAATGCCCCGCTCGCTTTCTGCGAAAAATAAAATCTTCAGCCTTGCCTTTATCAAAAAAGATAACCGCTTCAGCGGCCATACAGCCATTCTTTGTTGCCCCCAGACACAAAACATCAATGCCTGCTTTCCAACTCATCTCGGCTGGTGTCACGTCTAAAGCCACTAATGCATTGGCAAACCGCGCACCATCCATATGGACGAGCATATTTTTTTCGTGGGCAAAATCTGTCAACTCACGCAATTCATCTATTGTATAAGCGGTGCCACACTCTGTGAGTTGAGTTAAGGAGAGTATTTTTGGCGGGCTTCCGTGAGGGGGGCGTTCTGGAAACCCTTCAAAGGTTTTGCGAACATTGTTCACACTGAGTTTACCTGCAAAGCCAGGTATGGTTGTCAATTTAGCGCCGCCAGTAAAAAACCCTGGTCCGGCGCACTCATCCATTTCGATATGACTTTCTTCATGACAAAAGATCATCCCGTAAGGCGGAGTCATACTGGATAACGCCAATCCATTCGCAGCGCCCCCTGTCATCACAAAGAAGACGGCCGGATCACACCCAAAAATTTCAGCTATACGCGCCTCTGCCCGCGCTGTTATCTCATCTCCGCCATAGGCAGGCATCACGCCATTATTAGCCTGCATGATTGCATCCAT
>CAZGVP010000155.1:0-7024 GCA_964529135.1 uncultured Caulobacterales bacterium
TATTTTCACTATATCCGGTCCGCGTGCACGCGCTGAACATCGTTGGGGATACTCCAGTGGTGGTCTGTTGACGAGATTAGCTTTCGTGATGATGGTTTCTGGGGGTAACTTGGCCGCAGGTTTTTTTATAAGGGTCTGTTTGGGGTTAGTAGCGTCATCTGATTTTTGAGAGTTTTCCTGGTTGCTTATGGAAGGAGCATTCGCAGATTTATCTATTGGAGGAGAGTTTTCACTTGAGTCGCGTCCAATTGATGTGCCTTCGGATCGTTTTGGAGGAAGGGGAATAACAGTACTTGGAGATATGCTTGGTTTTTTTGTGGGAGTAGGCTTTTTCTTTGGTGCTACTGCTGATGCGATATAACTTTTTTCAAAGTCACTGCGTGGTCCCCGTATTACACTTACGCTATTGGAATTCTCAATAGTTTCAGTTTGAATGTCTTTAGGAGGTTCGGGTTGCGTTTTCTTATTGCTCTCTTGTAATGGTGCATTGGTTGTGATTGCAGCTGTATCCTTAGACGTGGCTTTAGTTTGATTATTTTGAGTGATTGGTGTGTCAGTGTTCAATGATGCGATAGGGTTTGTTGAACTAGAAGTATCACTAGTTGATTGAGCGGTTAAATTGCTGTCCGTTTGCTTCAGTGGATCTGCACTTACTTGATTAGCTTCAGCTTGAGGCAAGGTTGAGGTGGCCCCCATAACAATAGTTCCTTCAGCCTCTGATGCGGGTTCTACCACAGGAGCTGATGGAGTTACCGTTTCGCTACTGTGCAGAGCTATATCGGATGATGTTTGAACCTCTACTGCGGATTTGGTTGCAGGTTGGGTTAAATCTATAGGGGCTTGGGCTGGGTTTTCCTGAACGGGAGTTGTCACAGCTGTTTCGGGAAGTTCTGATGATGGGGCAACAGTTTCTGCAGTAATTTCTACAATAGTTTGTGGGGCAGTAATTTCCGGGATAATGGTTTCCGATGCAATGATTTCCGGGACAATGGTTTCCGGGACAATGGTTTCCGGGGCAATGGTTTCTAAAATAGAGGCTTCTGAAGTTGTAGTTTGTGAGGAATCTGCCCGCAATAATGACATGGCAATCCAGATCGCGAATACAATGATCGAAATGATGGCGGTAATTGCAAGCCCTGAAGGAGCAGGTTCACGTTGAGACGTGGGCTGATTGTTTGTAATAGAGCTTGCTGCTTTAGGATCAGTGGGAATAGTAGATCGCGATGGGTGAACCGTCACTGAGGGTTGATTAAGGGCAGCGTCCGGACCGGTCATTTCTTTACGAAAAAGTTTAGCAAATTCAGCTGCATTTTGGCCAAGAGAGCCAGCATAAATTTTTACGAATCCAACTGCGTAAGATGCAGGAGGCAAGTTTGCGTAATCAGCGGATTCAATTGCCCTTATGTAAACTGGCTTGATCTTAGTGAGGTCACTAGTTTCATCAATCGAACGCCCAGCTGCTTCACGAAGGGATTTTAGGCATTCACCAACAGTATCAAACTGAGACAGCACGTCAGACGTCGGGGCATCTGATGCATCGATATTGCCTTGTCTGAGTTGCTCTAGTTTTTTGACCATTATGGCGATCCGATTTTCGCGATTAAGTAGATATTTTCCAATGAAATCAGCAAAAAGAGTGCCACGGATTTGGGGTGGGCATTTTACTTTAACTTAAGAGCAACTAATTCGATGCAAAGTGCTTTATGATTCGGGCGTTTCCCGGTTTTCGCTGTCGATAATATCTCGCTTTCGGGTCGGAAAAGCGGTATGCTTTTGATGGGTGAGTCTTTTCTGCAAATTATGTTTTGGAAGTATCGTTACGGTTCCGAAATTCAATACGCAGGGGACGATAGAGTTTATTTATTCCGGGTTTTGGTGAGTGATAATGACGGGGAAGACCGCAGAAATATTAAATATCGAGGAGGCTAGAGCGAAACGTCAAGATTTCGCGACCAGTACTGGCTTTGATACAGCTGGGGCCTATTTGAAGGGTGTGCGCGAGGCAAAAGGCTTCACCATCGAAGATATTACAGAACGCACACATATTCGCGAAACACATATTGATGGTATCGAATCAGGAGATCTGTCGATTTTACCTGCTCGTGCTTACCTGAGTGGCTTTGTGAAAACTTATGCAGAATTTCTGGAACTTGATGCAGGGCCGATTGTAACCAGATTTAAAGAGGATGTAGGGCTCCTGGAGCCAGTAAATGTTGATGCGGCCAAATTTGAGGCAGCTGAGGCGCTTGCAGATTCTGAAAAACGTGAGATGTCATTATGGGCAGTGCTGGCAGTGCTTGGATTCATCCTCTGGAGTGCTTGGCAAATACTAACATCTGGTGAGGTTGATACAGTTTCTGAGACGCCTGCTGGTTTTCCGCCACCGCCAATAGCACAGAATGTGAGCGCTATCTTAGACCCGCTAGCCGAGCCATCCAATACATATGCCGACCAATCAGACTTGCTTGCGCGTGTCACTGAACGCGTATCTCCGGTTTATCCCAGGTTTTGTGAGCAGCGTGCCAAGCCAGAGGAGAGCGTAGAGGCAACCTTCAATATATCGGCTGAAGGTAGAGTTGCAGGAGCAAGGATTTTGTCATCTACAAATGCATGCTTTGAACGTGCTGGCCTTAATGCTTTAAGGCGGTGGCGTTTTGAACCCCGGATGGTGGATGGCATAGCGCGCCCCTCCTGGGATCAGGTTGTTACTTTGACATTCAAAAAACCTGCATAATTACAATTTATTGGTATATTTCTCTTGGTGTTATGTGCCTGTGAAAATAGATATATTGTTGATATAAATGCTACACTTGTGCTGCCAGGTTACAATATCAGCATTAGAGTAGCTGTCTGATAACTGGGTTGTGTCAGAGCACACCTTGCCAAAGGGGCAGGATCGGATAAACAGAAACAAGAGGCTGGCAGGGTTAGCTGCCAATGATCTCTGAGTGTCGATCTTACAAGGGAATAGTTACATGTCACTTCGTCCTTGGCGCGATATCGATCGCCGGAAAAGCCGTCAGATTATGGTCGGGAATGTTCCTGTAGGTGGTGATGCGCCGATTGCAGTTCAGACCATGACCAATACATTAACCTCAGACGCACAGGCGACCATCAGGCAAATCAACGAGGTTGCTGAGGCTGGGGCCGATATTGTTCGAGTTTCTTGCCCTGATGTTGAGTCTACAGTGGCGATGAAAGAGATATGTAAAGCTTCACCGATACCAGTGGTTGCTGATATTCATTTTCATTATAAGCGAGGAATAGAGGCTGCTGAAGCAGGGGCTGCATGCCTAAGGATTAACCCGGGTAATATCGGGTCTGAAGATCGTGTGCGTGAGGTTATTCAAGCGGCTAAAGATAATGGTTGTTCTATGCGCATCGGCGTAAATGGTGGCTCCCTGGAAAAAGATCTTCTGGAAAAATATGGGGAACCGTGCCCTGAAGCCATGGTAGAGAGTGCGCTTGATCATGCAAAAATTCTTCAAGATAATGATTTTCACGAATTTAAAATCTCGGTAAAAGCATCAGATGTTTTTCTAACAGTGGCAGCTTATCATGCTCTTGCTGAAGCAATTGATTGTCCACTTCATCTTGGTGTTACAGAAGCTGGTGGTTTGCGTATTGGTTCTATTAAGTCTTCGATTGGGCTTGGGAATATGCTCTGGGCCGGAATTGGCGATACTATTCGTATTTCGTTATCCGCTGACCCTGTAGAAGAAATCAAAGCTGGTTTTGATATACTGAAGAGCCTCAATCTACGTCATCGCGGAGTTAATGTGATTTCTTGTCCATCATGTGCCCGTCAGGGGTTCAATGTAATCGAGACGGTCGAGAAGCTAGAAGTACGACTTGCTCACATCACGACGCCAATGTCTTTGTCCGTTATTGGGTGTGTAGTGAATGGTCCAGGTGAGGCACGAGAAACTGATATTGGCTTTACAGGTGGCGGCGCTGGTAAAGAGCATGGCATGGTTTACATTGGCGGCGATGTTGATCACCGACTTGATAATGACAAGCTGGTAGATCATTTGGTTGGCCTTGTTGAGAAACGTGCTGCAGAAATTGATGCGCAAGAGCTTGCTGCCTCTGTTGCTGCTGAATAGCGATGTATTGTAACACCATTTGGCGTGTCTCATAAGTGGCACGCTATTTTTGTGCCTATAAAGAATAATTACAGGGATATGTCCATTGATTGACCAACCAAAACTCGATGCACTGATTTCCCGTTTGGAAGTGCTCGAAACGTCAATGTCTACGGCAAGTGATAGCGATGAGATTGTTCGCCTTGCAAAAGAACATGGGGAATTGAAACCGGTCGTCGAAAAGGCCCGTGAGCTTTCTGATATCCGGAAACAGATTCAGGATCTGGCTGAGTTAGTAGCCGGAGATGATCCAGAAATGGCTGAGATGGCCGCTGGGGAACTTGAAGAGGAAAAGTCTAAAGAACCAGCTTTACAAGAAGAACTACAGTTCATGCTTCTGCCCAGGGACAAAGCGGATGATTCTTCGGTTATCCTTGAAGTGCGTGCCGGTACAGGCGGCGACGAAGCCGCGCTTTTTGCTGGTGATCTATTTCGGATGTATCAACGCTTTTCCCAGTTGAAGGGGTGGAAGGTTGAAGTGCTTTCCATGTCTGAAGCCGAAATTGGTGGCTATAGAGAAATACAGGCAAATATTTCTGGCGCTGGTGTTTTCGCATTCATGAAATTTGAAGCTGGTGTTCATCGGGTTCAGCGGGTACCAGAAACGGAAACACAAGGTCGTGTCCATACTTCGGCAGCAACAGTAGCCGTTCTGCCAGAACCGGAAGAAGTTGATATTGAGATCAGTGAGAGTGATTTACGGGTCGATGTTTTTCGTGCTTCAGGACCTGGTGGACAGTCGGTGAACACGACAGATAGTGCCGTCCGCATTACCCATATTCCAACCGGGACTATTGTTAGCCAGCAAGATGAAAAGTCCCAACATAAAAATCGGGCGAAAGCCATGAAAGTTCTGCGTGCCCGGCTTTACGATTTAGAGCGTGCACGCGTTGATGCAGAACGTTCAGAGGCGCGTAAGGGGATGGTCGGTAGCGGAGATCGTTCAGAACGTATTCGTACGTACAATTATCCGCAGAGCCGAGTTAGTGATCATCGCATTAATCTTACATTATACAAGTTGGATGAGATTGTAGCTGGTGATGGTCTTGAAGAGGTGATCCAGTCACTAATCACACAAGATAGGGCTGACCGGTTGGCGGCACTGCAAGATGAACAATCTTGATCTTGTTGATAATACCGGTGTGACGGATTTTCTGATTGATGGTTTAACTTATGATGAGGCAGTGCGCCATGGAGCGGTATTGCTCAAATCTTCAGAAACACCTGTACTTGATGCCCGTATTCTTTTGATGGAGGCTGCGAAGGTAGATGCGGCTGATCTCATCAGTCGTGCAGCAACAAAAATAGAACCAATCATTGCCGCGAAATATAAAACGATGCTTCTTCGCCGTCTAAAAGCTGAGCCTGTGGCTTACATCGTCGGGTATAAGGGGTTCTGGCGTGAGCATTATTTGGTTACGCCCGATGTATTAATTCCGCGGGCTGATTCTGAATGCATTATCGAAACAGTTTTAGCGTTGCGCTCACCCGAAGAGTGCCATAACTTTTCTATTGTTGATGCAGGGACTGGTTCAGGCTGTTTATTGGGAAGCCTTCTTGGTATGTATCCCGATGCCAGAGGGGTAGGTATCGATCGGAGCCCCAAAGCCATATTAGTGGCAAAGCGTAATATGGCGGCGTTGAATTTGACGAATCGCACGCAAATTGTTGAAGGAAACTGGTTTGATAGTGTTTGCGGGCCAATTGACATTATCGTGAGTAATCCGCCTTATATCCCCGAAGCCGATTATCGAAAGCTTTGCGCTGATATACGTGATTATGAGCCGGAATCTGCGTTGGTTAGCAAACGAAGAGGGCAGGCCGATTATACGGTTATTTTTCAGCAAGCCAGTTCAATTATCGCTAGTAGGGGGTTGATTGTTGTTGAGATTGGAGACGGCCACGAAGAGTTCTTGTGGCTACTGGCGCAAGAGCAATTTCCCAACGGAAAAGTGTGTGTTCATAAAGATTTGAATAACCGACCGCGCGCTATCTCAGTTGACCTTCAATCTTGATTAAAGTTCCCTTAATTGACCCAAAACAGGCCCAAGTTATTGGCATGGAAAAAAAATATTGAAATTCTCTTTCCAGGGGGTATTATGCAGTTGTGGAGTGACTGCTTGCTGGCAGTTCCGCAGAAAACATCAAGAAAACCTCAGGTAAAGCACAAAAAAACTATGGGTCATCCGACCACTGAACTGCGATATCATTGGTGTGTAGATTTTAACCTAATTGCCGATTTTTTAGGGGCATCCATCGGTAACAATCAACATTTTCGGTAAACCGATACTATCTTGTCGAAACTAGCTTGTATGAAACGCCACTTGATGTGTGGCACAGCTAAACAGGAATTTTTATGAAAAGAGGGCGTAATCAGCGCCGGCGTCAGGGTGTGAACGTTAATCGAGCACTTGACTCCAATGGTCCGGACGTACGTATCCGCGGAACTGCAAACCAGATTTACGATAAATACCAAAGTCTCGCCCGTGATGCTGCGACGTCGGGGGATCGAGTGAAGGCTGAGAGTTATCTTCAACATGCTGAACACTACTTTCGCATGATCAAGAGCGTTCAATCGCAAAATACGAATCACGGTAATTCTCAAAACTCTAATCAACCCCAACACCAAAATAGTGGCGGGCAATCTGATGGTGACCAGCCTTCTAGTGAGCAGCCAGAAGTTACTAATGATGCAGCTGTTGAAACTACCGCAACACCAGCGCGAGAGGGTGAAGCGTCTTCAACTGGCAAATCAACAGCAGGTGAAGAAAAAGAACGTCCGCGCACTCGGCGCTCGAGGCGACCCAGACAATCTGAAGATAAAAGACAATCTGAAGATAAAAGACAATCTGAAGATAAAAGACAATCTGAAGATAAAA
>CAZGVP010000156.1:0-6993 GCA_964529135.1 uncultured Caulobacterales bacterium
TGTCGCCGATTTTTCATTTATCCATTCCGGTTAGCAACCTTCAGGCCAGTTGTAATTTTTACGAAAAAGTCCTTGGTGCCAATGTTGGCCGCATAAACGAAGACTGGCTTGACATCTGGGTGTTAGGTGGGCCGGTGACTCTCCAGTATATGTTGCGTCAATGAAAGCAATTGGTAAGTTCCATTGCGCGCCCTTTTTGTTGAGGGGACACTTCGTTCTGTGATGAGGTAGAACCCCACAGGATCAGAGTTTCTACTAGTAAGCACGCATATTGTTTTACTGTTTGATAATTGTGTCATAGCTAACTCTACTGTGAAATTATGCTCGCAATAAGTTTTTATGTTCTCAGCAGTATGCACGCCATGATAGGCTTGAGTGAATGTTTCTGCACGAAGTTTTGTCAGTAAAGCTGCACCCTCGTTTGTTGCGGCGCTCAAATCATACATCCAAGCCACTTTTCTGATGTTGGCTGCCAACTAAGTACCGATCTTAAGGGTGTGCAATAATTTGGTGAAACTCCATTTTATGATTTATGCCTTGCATAGCCTCTATTTGACAGATTTTCTCAAATGGTAGATCACCTAAGGCTCAGTTGTTGAATTGATGAGGTCATTATGGTTTTCTTACGTGTCTTGGTTTTTTCCTTTTTATTGCTTGGTGTGAGTGTCCACGTGGCACAGGCGATGCAATCATCATCGTCTGCGCCATATGAGCTATCGGCAGCGGAAAAAGAGAATGTTAACAAGCTTATTGATCAAGCGCTTGGTGGCAATCAAGCGTATGAAATTCTTGAAAGCCTGACCACCGAGATTGGTCCGCGGCTGGCAGGGTCTGATGCTGAGGCGCGTGCGCGTGACTGGGGTGTGAAAAAGCTCAAAAGACTAGGTTTTAAAAATGTGCGCATTGAACCATTTGAGATTGCTTATTGGGAACGCGTTGTTGAAGAAGCAGCGATAATAAGCCCTTTTGCTCAAGAGCTAAAGATTACGGCGTTGGGCAATTCGGTCTCAACACCAAAAAAAGGTATCACAGCTGAGGTTGTGCGTTTTGAAACTTTGAGTGATCTACAGGAAGCGCCGATTAAAGGTTTTAAAAACAAGATTATTTTTGTTGACGAGATTATGACGCGAACCCAAGATGGGTCGGGTTATGGTTGGGCGGTGGCAAAACGATCTGGTGCTGCAAATGAAGCAGGCAAGCGTGATGCGCTAGCGGCAATTATCAGGTCAGTTGGAACTGATCGTGATAGACGAAGCCCCCATACAGGTAATATGCGCTATGCTGATGGTGTGAAAAAAGTGCCCACGGCAGCCCTATCTAACCCTGATGCTGATCAGTTAACTCGAGCGATCCACTATGCAAATGATAATGGTGATGGACCGGTTAAGGTGCGTTTACGCGTTGAGGTAACAACTAAAGAGAAAGTTCAGTCCGGAAATGTTATTGGAGAAATACCAGGCAAGAGTGATGAGATTATTGTTGTTGGTGGGCACTTGGATAGCTGGGACCTTGGTACCGGCGCGATCGATGATGGTGCCGGCGTTGCTATCACAACGGCGGCGGCGAAGCTGGTAGGTGACTTGAAAGGTAAACCAACACGCACCATTCGCGTGGTTTTATGGGGCTCTGAAGAGGTTGGGCTTTTGGGTGCACGCGCTTATGCGAAAGCTCATAAAGATGAGCTGGGCCAACATGTATTTGCGGCCGAATCTGATTTTGGTGCAGGACAAATTTGGCAATTGCAAACGCGCTTTGGTGAACAGTCCATCGGTAAAGCGGCGACGATGGCGCGTATGGTGCGCCGCATCGGTATTGGTCCGGGCAACAATACTGCAGGCGGTGGGCCGGATGTTCAGCCTTTGCGTGCGGCTGGTGTGCCCGTCATAACAGCACAGCAAAATGGCTGGGATTATTTCGATCTGCATCACACACCAGAAGACACATTGGATAAAGTTGACCCAAAAGACCTCGCCCAGAATGTGGCTGCTTATGCCGCGATCATATATATGGCAAGTGAAATGAAAGGTGATTTTCGGGATTAAAATTTCCATGGAATTATCTGCCTAGATTACATTCAGCTGTCTTTGTTCCGTCATGTGCGTGTGATATGAATGAGACATTCAATTGCTGTTGGTGAGGGTTTTATTATGGCATTCGCGAAGAAGTTTCTTTCCGTATCGATGGTGTCCATTGTCGCTTTACTGACAACGGCTTGTACGGCTACTGGTGTTATCGATGTTGATGGCATCCGCGGTGATGTTAATCGATCTTTTGTGCAAGCGACTAATCAGATGGCGGCCGCAGAAGCGCCGGAGGGGGTTATTCAAGCAGTTCCTATGCCTTCTGCGCCTCTTGATGTAAGTAAAACACCGACTCGGATTATTTTTGCTTCGTGTGCGCAACAAAATGAAGATCAATCCATGTGGGACCAGCTGGTGGCCGAGAGCCCTGATCTTACCCTTTATATAGGCGATAATGTGTATGGTGATGTGCGCTCCAATGACCCTGCGTTGCCAGAGTTAAAAGCGGCTTATATGCGTTTGGCACAAAGTGAACCATTTGCCCGATTGCGCGCTGCTGCCCCAATGCTCACTACGTGGGATGATCATGATTATGGCCTCAATGATGCTGGTGTAAATTATCCCTATAAGGAAGATAGTCAAAAATTATTTAATTATGTTTGGGATATACCTCAAGATAGTCCGCGACGGTCTCGTCCTGGTATTTATGATAGTTGGATAATCGGAGATGATGATCGCCGTGTGCAGGTTATTATGCTGGATACGCGCTATTTTCGTGATGATTTGAAAGATACAGATGAGCAGTTTGCGCCAGGCCGGGAACGTTATCTTCCTGATACTGATCCTGCTAAAACAATGTTGGGGGATGGGCAATGGGAATGGCTGCAAGCAGAACTGCAAAAACCGGCAGATTTGCGTATTCTGGTTTCCTCTATTCAAGTCATTGCCGAGGGTCATGGTTGGGAAGCGTGGCGTACATTGCCGCTAGAGCGTGAGAAGCTTTACCAGACGATTCGTGAGGCTCATGCTGAAAACTTGATAATGCTTTCTGGGGACCGTCATTCAGCAGGTTTATACCAGCGTGCTGATGTTCTGGGTTATCCGCTCTTTGAGGCAACATCCAGTTCGATTAACCTTCCCGCATCTGTTTGGCGGACGGAACGTGAAGAAACCCGCATTGAGGATGGTCCTTACCGGTTAGGCACAATGATTTATGAAGCAAACTATGGGATGATTGAGATTGACTGGGAAAAGACCTCAATTGAGCTTTCAGTTCGTGGGAATGAAGGTCAAGTTTATTTACAACAAAAGATTAGATTGAGTGATCTTGAATTATAATCTTCATGATACTGATTTTTCTTTTTGCCAATAAATTTCACTTATGTTCAGGCGTTTTGCTTCGAAGCGGGCAGCAATGAAAAGGGCATCCGAGAGCCGATTCAAATATGGTACTGCATGACCAGTAATCGGTTCTGAATTCATCAAGGCGACCATGCCGCGTTCCACCCGCCGTGAAACGGTCCGGGCAATATGTAACCACGATAGTAATGGTGCGCCTCCTGGAAGAATGAATTCTTTTAATGGTGGAAGATCTGCATTCAGTGTTTCCACAGCTTCATCGAGTCTTGTCAGATGTGCTATTGATAAAACAGGCGTATCGGGAAAACAAAGCGTGCCGCCCAGATCAAATAAATCATGCTGGACGCCCTCGAGTAATATACGGATTTCATCACCTGGTGAATGAGTAAGGATAACACCTATCCAGCTGTTTAACTCATCAACCTCGCCGAGCATATCGATGCGGGCGGCGGTTTTTGGGATACGTGACCCATCACCAAGGCTGGTCTCGCCATTATCACCGCCACGCGTAGTGATTTTTGTAAGTCTGTTTGCCATGGGTCTGTTCCTGATAATCTCAGAGTCCTACCATAGGATCATCAATACCAGATCGCAAATGAGAACTAGGCTGTTAACTTCAATAGACGTGCCTTGGGAAAATGAACGGAAAGAAGATTGCCGTTATTGTCTGTATTACGATCTACGGATATGTGTGCATTGTGGGAGCGCAATAAGCCAGCTGCTATTAGTAACCCTGCATCATCGCCCAAATCTAATATTGTTGTGGGGGAGATATCTTGGCCGGATAAAATGGTTTCGAGGTGTTTTGTTGTTTGATTAGGCAAAACCGGGCTTTGATCCTTACTCATGAAATGAACACCTGCGTCATCGCATATGATGCCAAGAGTAATCCGGCTATGGGCGGGTGCGTTATGAATTGTGGTATGGAGCAGCTCATAGAGGGCTTTTTCCAGTATTTTTGTATCACCAAAAATTTGTACACCGGATAATTCCTGAAGCACGAGGCTCGTCTTTGTGTGTATAAGGCTTGCTTCAAGATCATAGATTGCTGCACGAGTAATGTCATCAAGGTTAACGATTTGATGAGTATCTGAATAAGATTGATTATTGATACTGAGTATATAGGGGATGTTGGTGATCATTCGCATCAACGTTTTTGATGCTTGAGTAATGCTTGTTTTTAAAGCTGGATCATTAATATTCGCTGCATTATCCGACACTTTGTTTATCGGGTTTTCAAGATGCTTTAGCATTGATGCCGTCAGGATTTCCTGTCGCTTAGAAAGCCTTTCCTGCTCGCGTAATTTTTTTTCAATTTTTGCGAAATCTGATTCGAGTGATTTTGTTCGATGACGAATTTTATTTTCTAAGACAGTTTGATAGCTTTTCTGCTTTTCACGTGCAGCAACAGTAGGCGTAATGTCAAACG
Organism: uncultured Caulobacterales bacterium; assembly: GCA_964529135.1. Lineage (GTDB taxonomy): Bacteria > Pseudomonadota > Alphaproteobacteria > Caulobacterales > Parvularculaceae > CALLPQ01. The sequence continues at coordinate 4,810 of CAZGVP010000156.1, forward strand.
CCCAGCCATTATACCCGCTAATTTTCCCATCATCAGATATAATTGGTTTGCCCATGAGGGAGAACCATCTTGGCTCACCTGTTTGCGGTATAATTTTTATTTCCAACCCTGAGAATTTTCTTCCGTCTTCGAAAGCTTCAAGAAATTGTTCAAGGTGCCGTTTTTCTAAAAGTTTTGTTAAAGTCAGTTCTGATACGGGTTTTACTTGAGTATCGCTCAGCTTGATTACATCTCCAGTGGCTCGATCGATGTTCTCAGACAGGAATATAAATTGATGCTCATTATTACTGATCCATGACCAGTCCGTTTTGTGATCGAGAAAACCATTAAGTCTGTCGGTTACAACTTGAAACGCATTGGAGGTTTGCGTAATTTTAGTTGCTTGTTCTGCCAATCTCTGGCGTATGGCCAGAGTGGTTAGTAGTGCCAAAACATTGCCGAGCCCTAACAAGGTTGCCATCCAATTGAGTGCAGGGTCTATTGTACTGATCATCATAATGTAGAGCGGGGCCGTCATTAAAAACAGCCGAAGCCCTTGTGATGTGATCTTAGTGTTGCCAACAAGACTGATGGCGAAAGCAATCGGAATGAGCCAGATAACAATAGGTCCAAGCCCATTGACGCCCATTATGTTCAATAATACGCTGCCCATGATTCCTATGAAGGCGCTGAGCGCCAGGGATAATCGGCGAATGAGACGCGTTAAATTTTCGGGCGTTGCGTGATCGCGAACTTGTAATAAACCGTATGCATATCCATGTGCTGCGATCGCGAGCATAACTGGTGCCAGGGCGAGAAAAGATACCAGCAAACCGTAGGGGGCGGTAATAAACAAAAATAGCAGCGTCATGATCACGAGTGTTGCGTGGATCGTTATAAGCACAGTGGTTGACGGGGTGTTTATGTTTAATGTCTCGGCGTGATTGTCCATGGCTGATAATTGTGATGCCATTCTTGTGCGTTCCCAGCTTCAGTTGGTTAATAAGCTAAAGCAAGATTTTGCAAGAATTACGCCAAGAGAAATTGGTTAATGGGGTGCCAGCTTGTTAGCTTTAATAAAAAGACCCGGCGCGTTGCCGAGTCTTTTTATTAAACTGTGTAAGGTCTATGCATTTATGAAGAGCGATAGAATGAAATTACCAGTCATCACTGTTATTCATTTGCATCTCTAAACACACCCATCTTCATCCAATGCTTATTGAGGGCGCAGGAGCAACATCGCAACCGCTACCCTCTCGCGTTTATAGTATGCACGTTATCTATTTCGTATCTTTCAGTGTGTTGAGATGCATGAGATAATTGATGATTGGCGATATGATGATGAGAGTGATACCGACGCCGATGGCGAGCCATCCATACTTAGTATAGATTTCAAGGATATCAGCCCCCTCGGCTGCTGTCGCTTGGGCAATCAGAGATGCAGCAAAATTACCGGCGGCAGAAGCCAAGAACCAAGTTCCCATGATGAGGCCGACCATACTCGGAACGGCCAGTCTCGTCATAGCCGACAGACCTACTGGTGATAAGCAGAGTTCACCTGTTGTGTGCAGCAGATAAATTAGGAAGATAAAGATCAGGGCTGTTTTATCCGCACCTGCTGCATGCGCTCCCCAGACAAGCACCAGATAGCCAAGACCTAGTTGTATAATGCCTAGGCCGAATTTTTGTGGTGCTGACGGATCCATATTGCGATTGGCAAGAAAGGTCCAAAGTGCGGCAAAAAGTGGCCCTAAAAAGATGATATAGAGGGCATTGAGCGATTGAAATACGGATGCGGGTACTTCTTGTCCAAACGCCTCGCGATTCACAGACTCATCTGTGTAAACATTAAGGGATGATCCAGCTTGTTCAAACAGAGCCCAGAATAAGATTTGGACTACTATTAAAAATAGCGCAGCAAAGATTCGATCTCGCGCATGTGGCTCAAGAGTGAATACAGAGCGATATAAAATATATCCGACGGTGATCGCGCCGAATAAGCCAAGGATCATGCCGACTGTTTTCTGATCGCGTACCATCCACCAAACGAGTAATGTCGATACAAATGTGCCGAGATAGATCAACCATTTCGCGGATAGGCCAGCGACGCGCGGTTTTATCAAAGCTTCTTCGCTGGGAGCCTCGCCAGCCCCCTGAAGCAGTGGTTTACCCAATATGAAAACAACTAACCCTGCCAGCATGCCA
>CAZGVP010000157.1:0-6857 GCA_964529135.1 uncultured Caulobacterales bacterium
AGTTGTTGCGGTTTCGGGCGAGACCCTTTTTTTCATTAATTTTAATATTGGAATCTGTGTACGGACCAGTGGTATCATAAACGGGCACTGGCTCCTCGTTGGCAGATGAATGAAGGTCAATCATGCGCACCGGTGCCGCAACATCATCAAACCGGTCGCTTTTTACATAAACCTTACGACTGGCAGGCAGGGGGCCGGTGGTGACTTCCGGTGTTTTGAATTCGGATTGTGGTGTGTGTTTGTTCATGGGGTTTCATCCTTAAAGGGAAGACAAATGGCGCATATCACGCCAACTATAGAAATGACAAAAAAGATACCGAGAAAGGCGGTTAGAAAATTTGGGTTTAAGTTGCCTGAGTTTATTGTGTCTTGGGCGAGTAGCTTGGAAAAAAAGCTTCCATATACCCCCCCAGTTGCTGCGCCCCAAGAGGCGGCAAAGAAGGCGCGGCGTGGAGGCGTGTCTTTTGTAAAGAAAAGCGCTGAAACAATTAAAGCCAATCCTAAAAATGTATCATCCAGCACAAACATAATATGGCGGCCATCGCCGACAGAGCGATAAAATTCTCCCAACATATTGAGTAGCCCTAAGGCGATGGTAAAATATCGGAATTTTTTCATACCAACAACCCCAACTCTCGCTGCAGTTTCTTCGTCAAACCAGACCCGACAATCTTGTATGAATCCTCAATATAGCCCTTCAACTCACCATCGCTGATGGCATCCTCGTGGGTGCGTTGCAGCCATTTCATCCCGCGTGAAGCAAGGTAGGGAGCAGGCCGCACACCTCCTGCATCTTGCATGGTTTCAAACGCAATTTCAGAACATTTAAAACTGACAGCAATATTATCTTCGCTAGTTTTATTTTTGTCAGACCAGCCGGCAACGGCAAAAATTTTACCGCCAATTTTCCACACATGGGCGCCGCCCCACTGCACGACGGATGTAGAGTGGGTAAGAGATCCGCAAAAATTGTTATAGTCATCAAGTGTCATCGTTGGCGTCAACTCCCGTCCCTTCGCCGGTCCTAACCGGTCAGGTTCAAAGGGTGCTTGCGTGTTGATAATGGCGCATTGTTAGTCGCGTCAAAAATAACGAAATCTCAGCGGGTACTGCCCGCGCCCCTCGGCTAATGTTTCATATCAGAGGAGGGTAAGTGGCGCAACAAAGGTGGAGACAATACTGCCCTCTATGTTTGCGCTTGGTTTGGGGTTTGGCCTAGGGTGACAAGAATTTCTCACTTCGTGCATACAAACGGCCGTTATCATGACACAAGCAATCTCCACTCCCATTACACTTCCTTCTGGTCTTGAGCTGCCTAACCGGCTCGTCAAGGCTGCCCTGACCGAGCGAATGGCGGACCCGTATAATCGTGTGACAGGTCGGCATTTGCGATTATATAGAGCTTGGTCTGAAGGTGGTATTGGATTGCAGATTACAGGGAACGTTTTGATCCACCGACGTAATCTTGAGGCACCCGGTAATATTGTGATTGACAGCAAGCCCGATAGCAAAGCCCTTGACCAGCTAGCTCGGTGGGCTGAGGCATCAAAATTTGGTGGGAGTAAAGTGATCATGCAGCTTTCCCATGCTGGGAGGCAAACCATGAAGCTCGTCAATAAAACGCCAGATGCGCCCAGTGAGACAATGATTGATTTGCCTGGCGGCCAATTTGGCAGGGCCCGCGCCCTTGAGGTCGATGAGATTCGCACATTGATCGATCGGTTTGGGGTTGCCACGCGCGCTGCTCGTGAAGCCGGGTTTGATGGTGTGCAAATTCATGGCGCCCATGGGTATTTAATCAGTCAGTTTTTGTCGCCGCTCGTGAACAAGCGTAGCGATGAATGGGGCGGATCGCTGGAAAATCGTGCACGGTTTTTGGTCGAGGTGGTTAAGGCTGCGAAAGCAGAGGCGGGTCCGGAGTTTGCTGTTACCGTTAAGCTGAACTCTGCTGATTTTCAAAAGGGTGGGTTCAGTAAAGATGAGAGTATGGCTGTCATTAGTATGCTGAACGATTACAACCTTGATTTTATAGAGGTTTCTGGTGGTAATTATGAACAACCCAAAATGATGGATATTGAAGGATTGAAACCAGCGTTTGAGAGTGGGGTATCGGAAAGTACCCGCAAACGTGAGGCGTATTTTCTGGATTATGCCCATGAGGTGCGCACTATTGCAACAATGCCAATTATGGTCACCGGCGGTTTTCGAATGCGAAATGGAATGAATGATGCGCTCATCAATGATGAGGCTGATCTCATTGGATTGGGGCGCCCATTATGCGTGGATGTGGATGCGCCGCGTCATTTATTAGACGCATCTTGCGATAGACTACAATACTGGGAAAGGAAATTGCGTATTGGCCCTGGTGTATTTGGACCAAACTCTTCCTTGTCATTGTTTAAGGCATTGAATGTGGTTGGGATACAATCTTGGTTTTATAGCCAGCTTCATGCAATTGCTGATGGTAAACCAGTGAACAGAAAACTTGGATTGCTCAGTACATTAATTAAAATGCAAGGACTCGATCATCGTATGGCCAAGGCTTACCATAAGGCACTGTCGGATAAGTCCTATAAGTAAAGTTCTGTTGCTTCCTACTATGTTATTTTCCAGATTCAATTTTACAGGGTGATATAAAATAACCAAAACCAATTCTTCTGCTGATGCCGCAACAACATTTCTATTGAAGTGTGTTGCTGCGTATTGGCAGGAATTTTCAGGCAACTTCGGTAACGGGCTTGTCTGCGGAGTCAGCACCAAAACGTTCATAAAAAGTTTCTATGGGACCAATGACAGCTTGAAGGGCTGCAACGCATCGTGCATCAACACCTTGATCAATTTCGTTTTCGATAATATCGAGCGCCTTCTCCACAGGTAATGCTTTTCGATATGGGCGATCTGCTGTGAGGGCATCAAAAAAATCTGCAACGGTGATAATGCGTGTCTCAAGGCTTATCTCTTCATCTTTGAGATTATACGGATAACCTTTTCCATCCAGGCGTTCGTGATGTGAAGCAGCTTTATAGGCCATATCCCCAAAGATTGATATGCGAGAGAGAATTGTCTCGGTGTGCAGCGCGTGTTTACGCATTAGCTCCCATTCATCTTCGTCGAGTTTTCCTGGCTTATCCAGAATTGTATTGCTAACGCCAAGTTTTCCAACATCATGTAATAATGCGCCACGACGCAACCGACGTCGTTCGTGAGCGTTCATGCCTATGTATTCTGCAATCAAGTCAGCATAGTGCGCTACCCGGCTACTATGGCCACTGGTGTAAGGACTTTTGGCGTCTACGACTTGGCCAAAGCTTTCTGCAATTGCATCGAGAAAATCTTCATCTACGTCGATACGTTGTGCAGCTGGTTCAAGTTTGAAGATATTTTTTTGCAGATTTGGATCGCGTAGCCCTGTCCAGAAATCGACTTTCTTCGATGCGCGTATAAAGGCTGAGACTAATCTTGGGTCAAACCATGTACCAGAGCGATTGAGAGCTTCCTCACGAGCAGATTTTCGATTACCGCTCGTGTAAAATACATCGATTATTTGCGCCAGTAATGCGATGCGTGAATAGAGTGGAATCTCATCCCCATTTAAACCGTCAGGATAACCTCGCCCGTCCCAATGTTCATCCAGGCATTGAATACCCATGGCCACATCTTCGGAAAAACGTAACTGCCGAGCTATCTGTGCACCTCGGTGACAACGTGTTTCGATCAATTCTTTAGTGAGTTTTTTTCCATTGGAAAAAATATTTGAAAGCGCTCGGAAACGTTTTGCAAGGTCGGATTTGAGTCCGGTATGGGAGAAAACAAAATTGAGCGCACCAGTAGTACTGGCATCCATGATTTTGTGGTCGTGTTTGAAACTAAGATCATCAGTTAAATAAAGCTCGCATATGCGCGCGGCATTGGAACTGCAACCGAGATCTTTGAGTAAAAGTGTATAATAGAGTTCCCAAAGCTGTTTGTCGTTGAGGCCAACCTCGCGGCCAATGTGCGTGCCGATCCAACACACTCGTACGCAATGGCCTTCAGGTTGCCCTTCAGTGATATCGAGTGCATAGCTGAAGGAACTCAAAAGTTTTGCAAGTGAGAGCGTCGTTGTCGCTTGTTCTGCTTCTACCATGATGGATGGTGTTTCCCTGATAACGCGCTTATTTATTGGGAACTATAGTGATGAGATTTTAATATTTAGTATGATTGCAGAGTGATTTTTTGAGACTGTTGTTTCATTATGAGACAACACCTAAAGCAACCCTTTCATCCAACCTCCATCGACGGCAACGGATACACCGGAAATGTAACCTGCCCGGTTGCTGGCTAAAAATGCTACCATTGCGGCGAACTCTTCTGGTTCACCCACTCTGCCAAGAGGGATTTCGCTGGTAAAGTTATCAAAATTGTCACCGCCTGCAAGGCTACGTAAGCGCTCTGTACGCGTAAACCCGGGCATGACGTTGTTTACAGTAATGTTATGCGGGCCCAATTCATTGGCAAGTGTGCGACACAGACCAACCACAGATGCACGTACAGAATTCGATAGGATCAAGCCGGCTACTGGTTGCTTAACGGCTTGCGAAGTAATGGCGATAATTCGCCCTGATTTTTGTGCTTTCATTCCTGGCAAGACGCCGTTTATCATAGCGACGGCGCTTGTGAGTAGTAATTGATAAGCATTGTCCCACGCTTGGCGATCATGGCTCTCAAATGGACCGGGTGGTGGGCCACCTGTATTGGTAATTAAAATATCAATAGTGCCGAAAGCCTGGATGGCTGAATCCAGAACGGCCTGTTGGCCAATTGGTTGACCTAGATCTGCGATAACGCTGACAACACTGCCATCACCAGCCGCATCAATTTCTCTATGGGCGACTTCCAGTGTCTCTTTTGTGCGCCCGCAGATGACAACATTTGCGCCTTCTTTTGCTAATTCAAGTGCGCATGCTTTCCCTAATCCCTGACTGGATGCGCCGATGATTGCACTTTTATCCTTGAGACCAAAATCCATAATTATTGCCTCAAGTAATCATCGCTACCGTTTAACCAATCTTCGCGGCGAGGTGACCATGTATCAATTCCATCAAAATCAGTTAGCATTTTTGCTTCATGTGGTAGATGAGCGGGAATTACCACTACATCTCCTGGGCCATAGATTTTTTCTATGTCGCGATTTTCGCCAAACCAAAATTGAATCTTCCCAGAGATCACGGTACTGATTTGTTCGTTGTGATGGGAATGCATAGGCACAATAAACCCTTCCTTAAAAGAAAGCCGTGCAATTGTGATGTTGTCGCCGGTGACAAGTTTGCGTTTGAAATCGGGTGTAACTTGTTCCCATTCGATTTCATCCCAATTCAAGTGCTGAAGTTCGGTCATTAATGTCTCCCTTAAGGTTATTTACGTCGCCAGGTAGTGCCGTTGGCGCTATCTTCTATAATGACACCGTCTGCATTGAGCTGATCTCTTATTTCATCGGCGCGAGCGTAATTCTTTTGTGTTTTAGCGGTTACGCGTTCTTCAATCAATATATCGATTTGTGTATCAGTAAGGTTGAATGACGCGGTACCAGTTTTTTGTTTAAACCACTCTTCGGGGTCAGCGTCAAAAAAACCGAGTAAAATGCCTGACGCTTTTAATGTTCTTAACGTTTCGATTTTTTTCGTTCCAGTTTGCCTGGTCGCGCGATCGCGTAACCCATGCAATACAGCCATAGCCCCCGGTGTGTTCATGTCATCATTGAGAGCATTTAAAAATTCAGAATCAGGTTTTTGACTATCAATATTTATATTCTGTTCTGTAAACAGACGGTAGAAACGATCCAGTTGAGTTTTGGATTGCTCGAGCAAGGCGTCGGTCCATTCTACTGGTTGGCGATATTGCGCGGATAATAATGCCCACCGTAATACCTCGCCCGGCCATTGTTCTAAAAGATCACATACAAGAGCAACATTTCCTACTGACTTTGACATCTTATCTTTGCCCATCTGTAGAAAACCATTGTGTAACCAGACTCTGGATAACGGCGCATCATGCGCACAAGCAGATTGAGCGATCTCATTTTCATGGTGGGGAAAGCGTAAATCTTGACCGCCAGCATGAATGTCTATGGTGGTGCCCAGGGTTTTTTCTATCATTGCAGAACATTCAATATGCCAGCCAGGCCGACCATTGCCGGAAAGTTGCCATTTGGTTGGTGGTTGCCAACCCGGTTCGCCGGCTGCTGATGGTTTCCACAAAACAAAGTCAGCTGGATTGCGTTTGTAAGGAGCTATTTCGACGCGAGCACCTGCAATCATATCATCCATATTAAGATTGGATAATGCGCCATAATTTGAAAATTGATTAGTATCAAATAACACATGCTCTTCGGCGATATAGGCGGCATTTTTTTCAAGTAACGTACTTATGATGCTTTGCATTTCCGCCACATGCTCTGTCGCCAGTGGTTCCAAGGTTGGTGGGAGAATTTTTAAAGCAGCGCTTTCACTGTTATAAATTTTTGCATATTTAGTAGTGATTTCATCAATCTCTTTTCCATTCTCTTGCGCAGCCCGGATGATTTTATCTTCGATGTCAGTAAAATTACGAGCATAAACTACGGCTTGCTCGCCGTAATAATACCGTAATAATCGAAAGAGCACGTCGAAGGCCACTGCAGCTCTGAAATTACCGATGTGGGCATGATTATAAACTGTTGGCCCACAAACATAGAGTGTTATCCGGTTGACGTCGGCAGGGATGAATTCCTGTTTTTTTCGCGTAAGTGTATTGTGCAGAAAAAGGGGCATGGTTTGTGGCTTGGCATAACAAAATGTTTCTGCTTGGGTGCTAAACGCTAAAACTGTTTGGTGCAAGAG
>CAZGVP010000158.1:0-6847 GCA_964529135.1 uncultured Caulobacterales bacterium
ATAAAGTATGCCCTACAGTTCAAAATTTACTCTTGTTTGACATTGCAAAACCTTTGTCTGAAACGCAATCGCAAAAGGCCCTTGCCAGGCTTGTGAATGATTGTTTTGCAAAGCTTCGCAAGCAAGGCCGGGATCTTGATGGATATACAACTGAACAAAATGCCCTTGATGCGAGAGATATTCGGATCGCCCTTGGTATTGCTCAATGGAATATCTGGAGTGTGTCTTATGGCACAGCACTGGCGCAGGAATATCTACATGTTGATCGTGATGCGGTTCGCAGTTTGATTATGGATGGCACTGTTCCGTTAAATTTGCCCTGGAGTGCTGGTACACCAGAGCGTTTTCAATCACTTTTTGCTGAAATTGATGAGGTGTGTGCACGCGATGAGCATTGTCGCAATCAATATGGGTCGCTTACACAATTACTGAACGATGCCTACGCAAAACTGAATGCAAATCCCTTGGTAATTGATTATTTTTTCTATGATCTGGAGCATAATGGTAAAACCTATGAAATCAAAAAACTTGAAATCTCAGCTCATGAATTAGCGTCATATATTCATGTCTTGATGCGGTTTCCTGAAACATTCCAACTTATTCCCTACATATTGGAGAGCGTGTTAGGCGATCAGCAAAGCGTAAAAAAACAGCTTTCATCCTTTTATCGAGGTTATACCGGGGCAGGCGTAGACTTTGGTAGTCATTTAGCCATTGGGTGCCGTATGACCATTATGACCCCTGAACAAACAGCTCAAAAAAAGGAAGAATTCCCTATATATTTTTATGGTGTAGAAACCTTTTTTGGAATGTCCAGTGTTTGTCCTCAACTGGACCTTGAAAAATCCACGCCTAAGCCCCTTATGGTTAGTGATGTGCCAACATTATTTGTATCGGGCAAGCAGGATCATGTGACGCCCGTCGAGAAAACAGCTTCTTTATTTCCATACTTTCCCAATTCTCAACATATTATTTTTGATCAATATGCTCATGGTGCCAGTGTTACAGAAGAAGGCATCAAGTCTGTGGCTGCATTTATTGAGGATCCTGCAGCAAGAGTTGAACACAACTCAAAACCATTGACGTCATATAAGTTTGTGCCCGGTATTATTACGGACCGATATTTTATGAGTGACACACCTGAGGTGCCATGGTTTTCGACATATGCTATAATATTAATGCCGGCTCTGTTAATCTTAATCTTACTCCCAATCAGATTGCGAACCTTGTTTGCATCACAACCAAACCACGGGATATGGCTCGAATTATGGTTTGGCCTATCGGTGTTGCTAATGGTCTTGTTGTCAGGGTGGACATATTTCAGCTATTCAATAACGGAAACGGAATATCCATCTATTGCACTACTTGGTTTAGGAATTGTTCCGCTTTGGTCTTCATTACCCTTATGGATTACACCTGTATTGGGCATACTTAATCTTACCCTTATTGTGATAAGTTACAGGCGATGGCTTAAATATGGGTTTGTTGAAGCGTCGGGTGTATCAATTGTGCTTGTTGCGGCGGGCACCATTTTAACAATGGCCTATTTCTATCTTGAAATTTATCCATATACGTTTGAATTTATATGGAGTTATGTGGATGATATGATTACTGATTTGGAAATATTTTCCTTATAGTCGGAATGATTATTCCGGGTTGGCTAGCTGGAATGTCAATTTGGTAACGATGTTTTTCTGAGCCACGTTTTCATTGTTGAATTGTGCTGGTGTGTATTTCCATTGGCTGATTGCATTTATTGTTTCCTCCTCAAATCCCGTCAACCAACCATCCGTTGGTACACGGTATATAATTTCAATGTTTTCTGGCGTGCCTTCCGGGGAAACATCAAAACGCGCATAAGTGCAGGCGTGATAAACTGCGGCGTTTGAGATGGTTGGCGGCCATTGTGGAGGCGTTCGTTCAATTGGCGTGGCGTTGATAAAACCGGGCAAGGTGTCTGCTCTGGGGGAGAGAATTATTACATCGCCGTTTTCTGATGCAAGACAATTTCGAACCCCACACGTCTCTGTTCCATTTACATTATTCGGGATTTGTAAAAAAGAGTCCCAAATGGCGGAGAGGGTGGGATTCGAACCCACGGTACGCTCACACGCACGCCGGTTTTCAAGACCGGTGCATTCGACCACTCTGCCACCTCTCCGATTTGGTGACTTTTGTCAAAGTGAAGTCTTTAATAGGCAGGTTTTCTGAAATGGCAAGATCGATCTTGGAACTTGTATCTTCATGAGAGATAAAAGTGCAATTTTCTTGGTTTGCGTACCTTTAAGGCGGCCTTTGCAGAGGATTTGGCGTTGTTGACAAGGGGCGAGTCACCTACGTTAGGTTGGCGATTGCAAAGTCCGATCCTGTTTAAAGGCTGAGAATCGACGAGGAATACTAGATGAAAAATTCCAGAATAACTCTTTCACGCCCTTTTAAGAGGCGATTGAGAACTATCTCTGCATTCTCATCATCAAGGATAGCGTTTCGGAACGTAGTTGGGTCTTTGTTGGTGCTAGTGCTGGTTGCTGGATGTGCAACGACAGGTGGCGCTGGCGGTGGATATAATGGCGGTTCTGGCGGCACGAATGCAGGTATAAAACCTCATTACAAAGTGGGCAATCCATATCAGATAGGAAATGAGTGGTACTACCCTGCAGCTGATGACAAATATCGTGAGATTGGCGTTGCTTCTTGGTACGGGCCGAATTTTCATGGGAAGCCAACAGCCAATGGCGAATTATTTGATCGAAATGCAATGACAGCAGCCCATAGAACATTACCAATGCCTTCTATTGTGGAAGTCAAAAACCTTGATAATGGCCGTAAAATTCGTGTGCGTGTAAACGACCGCGGTCCTTTTGCAAAAGATAGGATTATCGATTTGTCTGAGGAGGCGGCACGAAGGCTTGGCTTTGTTGAAAAAGGGACTGCTCGCGTTGAGGTGCGATATTTACGTGAAGCCACTCTTGATCTGGCGTTAGTTCGTTTAAATGACCGACGCGGGATGCGGGCACTAGAAAAGGAATTTGATCGAGGCGCACGGTTACGTTTGCGCAATGGTGACCGGCGTGCGAGGTTGCGAACGGGAGAGGCCAGACGCAGAGAAGATCTGACGGGGTTAATTGCAGAAACTGTATTGTTCCAACCCTCTGCAAATATTGATGGTGTTGCGCCAATATCGCCATACTTAAATTCTCCTGGCCCAATTCCTCCTGTTAATAAAAATGCAGGTACTAGAGCTATAATACCCGAGCGTGCATCGGCAGACTATGGGGCGAGCCGCGGTATTGTTCAGGAGCGATTTGAAATTCAGGTTGGTGCATTTTCTGATCTAAACCGTGCAGAGCTCTTGAGGCAACATCTGTCACAATCAGGCCCTGTCTTTTTGCAGTCAGTAAATCTGCCCTCAGGTGGTGCGACTTACAAAGTTATAATGGGGCCATATCTTGAGCGTAATATAGCTGACAACCAGCTTGGTGCGCTGCATGGGGCTGGTTATCGCGACGCATGGATTATTCAGACAACATCGTGGTAGGACATTAGCGTAAGACTGGCTTCAAAGTGTGATGATAGTGTCATGTTAATTTGTAGAAATGTTGTCTAAGTGCATGATTAATAATTTAAAAAGCTTATTTTTTATATTTTTATTGAGTACGGGTTTTGCCGGTTTATCGATATTGCCTGCAGGTGCGCAGCGTTCTGCGCGCTCTGCTACTGATGAAAGCGTTGTGCCGGTAAAGACGAAAGCTGATTTTGCCGTCATTATGGATTTTACCACAGGCGAAGTTTTATTTTCCAAAAAGGGAACTGTGCCAACAGCACCTGCATCAATGAGCAAATTGATGACGGCTGCGATTGCTTTCGAAAAATTAAAGTCCGGGGAGTTGACGCTCATGACCCCGTTTCGGGTCAGCAAAAAAGCATGGCAATGGCAGGGCTCCAAAATGTGGGTTTTGGTCAATAGTGAAATCACTCTGGAAAACCTCTTGCGTGGCCTCATAATCCAGTCAGGCAATGATGCAGCTATCGTTATTGCTGAAAACATAGCTGGCTCTGAAGAAGCGTTTGCAGCTCTTATGAATAAAAAAGCGCGTGAGTGGGGGTTAGTGAATTCGACTTTCGCTAATGCGACCGGTTGGCCTGACCCTGGGCAACGTATGAGCATGCTAGATCTTGCTAGTCTGGCACGCAAAATTATTCGCGATTACCCTGAGTATTACGCTATTTTCAATGAGCCAGAATTTACCTGGTCAAAGATTGCGCAACAAAATCGAAATCCTTTACTCCGTGCCTTTGAAGGTGCTGATGGTCTAAAAACGGGCCATACGGACGAAGCTGGATATGGTGTGGTAGGCTCAGCGAAGATTGGTACTGAGCGACGTATTATCGTACTTAACGGTCTGACATCATCAAATGAGCGCTTGCAAGAAGCACGTAGCATGATGCGCATTGCATTTGATGCTTTTAGTCATCGAACTTTCTTCAGAGAAGGGGATGTGGTTGCTACGGCCCGCGTATTTAAAGGTAAAACACCCGATGTGCCCCTCGTTATGGGGGAAGCTGTGGGCTTTGTGGTGCACAAGGATCTTGTAGAAAAAGTGAAAGCAACAGCTATCTATGATGGCCCTGTATCAGCACCTGTTTTGAAAAACCAGCAAATTGGTTACATTCGCGTTGATGTTCCCGGGCGCCAACCGCGCGATTATCCTTTGTTTGCGGGGGAAGCTGTTCAAGAAGTTGGGTGGGTCGGGAAGATCGGCCTCGCGGCTCGGAAACTATTGTTAAAGCCCGAAAAGACTGAAGGCGATGCAGCGCAAGCTACTGCCGGTTAGGTTGAATGAGCACGATGACAATTCTCCAAAATACCCGCGCGTGGCCCGGCTTGTTCATTACTTTCGAAGGAGGGGATGGTGTAGGCAAGTCAACTCATGTGCGTGAGCTGGTGCGTCGTTTATCTGAGATCGGTACTGAAACAGTTCTAACGCGAGAGCCTGGCGGATCTACTGGTGCAGAAGAAATTCGGCGATTACTGGTTGATGGTGAACCCGGCCGTTGGTCCTCTATGACTGAGGCTTTGTTAATGGTTGGTGCACGGGTTGATCATTTGGAAAAGACGATTCTCCCAGCACTTGCTAAAGGACAAGTTGTAATCTGTGATCGTTTTGCTGACTCTACTATGGCCTATCAAGGCATTGCAGGTGATATTGGCCAGGAAAACGTCAACGCGTTACACAAGATTGCTATAGGGAATGTACGCCCTGACCTGACATTCGTTTTGACATTGTCGAGCCGAGAAGGGCTGGTTCGTGCAAATAACCGTCAAGGTGAGGGTAAGGAAGATCGATTTGAATTAAAGGGAGCTGATTTTCAAGCGGGCGTCCATGAGGCTTTTGATTTTATAGCTGATACAAACCCGGATAGATGTGTTCGTGTGGAGACATCTGGGGAAATGCGTGATGTGGCGGACAAGATATTTGCCCTTTTAAGTGCCCGCCATGAGTTAACAGAGTTTGCTCGTAATGAGTGATTCAACTGAAAATGATATTCTTTCGCCTTATGAACGGAGCAATTTTTTCGGGCACACTGAAATTGAAATATTCATCCGTAAACGGATTGATACCGATAATTTGCATCATGGGTGGATTCTCGCTGGGCCAACAGGGGTTGGCAAAGCAACGCTTGGAGCGCGTATTGCGCGCGCAATGCTGGATAAGTCTGCATTAAGTGATGGACACAGCCTGACAATACCAAAAGAAAATTCGATATTCAGGCAGGTTGCTGGACTGGCGCATCCTGATTTGTTTGTGGCGCGCCGTGAATGGGACGAGAAGAAAAACAGGCTGGAAACTGAAATCTCTGTAGAGCGTATTCGTAAGGTGACACAATTTTTAAAACATACAGCTTCAGGTTCTGGAGCGCGCATTGCAGTCGTAGATGCTGCGGACGATATGAACCGAAATTCTGCCAATGCTTTGTTGAAGGTTTTGGAGGAGCCGCCAAAAAATACACTATTGTTGCTGATTGCCCACTCACCGGGGCGCTTACTGCCAACGATTAGGTCGCGCTGTCGGATGATAACATTACGCCCTGTTGATAATGCGATGGTTGTAGGTTTTGTGCGAGAAGAGACCGGTTGTACTAAAGATGAAGCAGAGCTTGCAGCTCGCGCCGCAAACGGATGTCCTGGTTATGCCTTGCAGATGATTACCAGTGATGGTCTGGCGGCATTGGCTGATGCAGAGAAATTTATCAGGACCGCCGAGCAGGGTGGGGATTTTGCTGCAATGGCGGCGCGTTTTGGCGCTAAGAGCGATGAGGCAAGGTGGGCAATTTTTCGCACTCATTTGCTGGCAACCCTGTCTCTGCGTGCTCGCGAAATGGCGTTGGATGGAAATCATGGGTCCCCACAACCATTGTTGGAAGGGTGGGAAACTTTAAGTAGGCTGTGTGCTCGTGGTGTTGGGTTAAATCTGGATCGGCCAACGTTAGTAGAGGCAATGGGTTATGATCTCAGTGCTATTTTTCGTAGGAGCATGTCATGAACTCTCCAGCACTTGTCGATAGCCATGTTAATCTGCACTCTGATAAATATAAACCAGAAGAGGTTGCGGGTATTATTGAGCGCGCTCGTGAAGTGAATGTACAGTTTATGTTAACTATTTCTGATCAGTTATCATCAACGGATGAGATCAGTAAAATTGCTGAATGCTATGACTTTATTTGGCGATCTGTCGGCACTCATCCTCATTACGCAAAAGATGCTACTGATCTTACCGCACGCCAACTCATTGATTTGGCAATTGATCCGAAAGTTGTGGGTATTGGTGAGTGTGGTCTCGATTTT
>CAZGVP010000159.1:0-6721 GCA_964529135.1 uncultured Caulobacterales bacterium
CACTTGGCTCAAGTTTTTCTAAAACAACGGAAGCTGGCGTATCTGGAGCGTCAGCAGGCGGCTTATTGTCAGCCTCAATTTCAGTAATAGTATCCGGAATCGTCTTCTCAAGCGGTTTTTCCGCTGTACGACCACATCCAATAACAACAATACCCAAGCACCCGACCATCGCCAGTTTTAGTGCGCGCCAAACATTTATCATGGCTCAACCTCCATCAATCTCAAATACCCAAAAGCATCTATCAAGAACACAAAACTCTGCGCTCCCTTGCTCATGTGGATATAGGAAAACCAATGAAAGCCAAGCCCCAAATGAAAATTGTGCAGTCGCGAAAAGATGACTTGCCAGTGAAGCCAGGCCGGGCCTAAAACCCGGAAGAATGGGCGTTCGATATACAGACGAGAATGCCCTGCTATTTTATCTCTATGCTTTAAAAGGATTACCACCATGAACCAACCATTAGCAGCTGTCATCACCGGTTCCACCAGTGGGATTGGTCTTGGAATTGCCGAGGCTTTCGCCAAGGAAGGCATGAATATCATGCTAAACGGCTTTGGCGATGCTAATGAGATAGAGGCAATCCGTGCAGGATTGGAAAAAAAACATAGCGTTCAAGTGCATTATAATGATGCAGACATGACCAAGCCCGAAGAGATTCGCGAGCTTATTACAGCTACTCAAGAGGCATTTGGTCAAGTCGATGTGCTGGTAAACAATGCTGGTATTCAGTTTGTTGGCCCTATCGAGGATTTCCCTGAAAATAAGTGGGATGCGATTATCGCCATCAATATGTCATCCGCATTTCACACATCAAAAGCAGTTTTTGCCGGTATGAAAGAACGTGGCTTCGGGCGCATCATTAATGTTGCCTCAGCCCACGGGCTTGTGGCGTCCCCGTTTAAATCCGCTTATGTAACGGCAAAACATGGCGTTGTTGGCTTGACGAAAACTCTGGCATTGGAAGGGGCGGAACACGGCATTACCGCCAACGCTATTTGTCCAGGCTATGTAAAGACACCATTGGTAGAAAAACAGATACCAGACACCGCCAAAGCTCGTGGTATGTCAGAACAGGACGTCATCCAGAAAGTCCTTCTCGAAGCGCAACCAACCAAAAAATTCGTCGAATTAGAAGAGGTTGGTGCGCTAGCCGTATTTCTTTGCTCTAAAGGTGCAAACTCCATTACTGGCGCGGCGCTGCAGATAGACGGCGGATGGGTCGCCCACTAATGGCCACTCCCCGCAAGACGAACAAGCGTGCATCGACAAAAGAAATCAAAAAAATTAACCTCGCCCTTCAAGGAGGCGGCGCTCATGGCGCTGTCACCTGGGGCGTTCTTGATCGCCTGCTTGAAGATGACCGAATTGATATTGATTCTATCTCTGGGACGAGCGCGGGGGCCATCAATGCTGTTGCAATGGCCTACGGATTACACCTTGATGGCTGTGATGGGGCACGCGCAAAATTAGATGAGTTGTGGCAAGCTGTCTCACGATCTGGACAGATGTTTAGCCCAATTAAACGCACCCCTTTTGAAATGGTGATGAAGGAGTTCAACCTTGATAATTCCTTCTCCTATCACGCATTTGATGCCCTAACACGCACATTCTCACCATACCAACTAAATCCATTTGATATTAATCCACTTCGTGATGTTCTTGAAGAGTGTATTGATTTTGACGTTCTGCGTACTTGCACAAAAATCAATCTTTATCTCAACGCCACCAATGTACGCACAGGCAAGGTTAAGGTTTTCACTACAAAGGATGTTAGTGTTGATGTGGTCGGCGCATCAACATGCCTGCCATTCCTTTTCAAAGCCGTTGAGATTGATGGCGAGCATTACTGGGACGGTGGTTATATGGGAAACCCGGTTCTTTTTCCTTTTATCTATCGAGCGAAATCATCAGATATTGTCGTGGTTCACGTCAACCCCATTGAACGCGATGAAGTCCCGACGCGATCACCAGACATAATGAATCGGATTAATGAAATCAGTTTCAACTCATCTTTGTTACGGGAATTTCGAGCCATCAGTTTCGTGCGTAAGTTGATTGATGATGGCTGGATCAAAGATGAGTATCGTGATCGATTAAGAGATATTCGCATCCACTCAATTAGAAGTGACGAAACGCTAACTGACCTTTCTGTAGCGAGTAAGTTCAATGTAGAATGGAACTTCCTCACAGACCTGAAAGAGCGTGGCCGAGAAATTGCAGATCATTGGTTGCAGGAAAATTTTGATATGGTCGGCAAAGAAACATCTGTCGACTTAAAGGAAATTTTTGATAGCCAACATGAAATTGAACACGATAACGTATAAATCGGGCTTACGAATTCCATTATGTAATTCTCCTTATACGACTAAAGAAGTGGTTAAAGGTTTTCCAAACCCACCTTCTCTTTGCACCAAATCAATTTGAATAATTAAATCGGACTGAGGAACGCAACCATACCTGGTTGCATAACCCTATCGAAATCAGTCCCAAACACGATGAGATTGACAAAAACACGCTTTCAGGTGAATTCAGAAATTATCTGAAATATATATTCTTTTACAATCGTCTAGACGCATCACCTGCAAGTCGAATCCAACTAAAAACCGGTCTTCTATGACTTAGCGCATTTGACGACCCCAGGTGCGCCATTTTGGTAATTTAGTTTCAGTTGCCTCAGCAGTTTCGTCAATCAGATCACTTTTCGTCTGCGCTCCAAAAGAAGGTACACTGTTAGCAAAAGCTGCTCGTATGCTCGGCAATGCACCTGCTGTTTGGCCTTCTTGACCATCGGCATTATCGTTGCGTTCTATTGATGTAGCTGATGCAGACCAGTCATCAAGAGATTTTGCACTGTTATGATCATCACTCGATTGCATTGCTGCCATTCTCGTGGTGGCCGCCTCAAGAATTTCAGCTTCTTCTTGTTGCGGTGTTACGTTTTTATTTTCACTTTGAGAAGAAGCAGTAGCCGAAATAGGTGTAGCTAAAATAGTTCCATCACCATGCAAACATCCAAGCTTGCGCAATTTATTCAGTGATTTTTCCGTTTCAATACCGCTTGCCACAACACGCAATCCAAGATCGCGCCCCAACGTCATTAATGTGCGTATGTTCTTATTATTGGAATCACCACCATTAAGACTATCAACTAATGTTTCATCAATACGAATATAATCAAAATCATACCGATGAAGATTACCAAGTACCGCACTATCAACATCACTGTCCGCAAACGCAATCCGCGCACCAGCCTGTCTTAACTGTGAGAATAGCGCTTTAGCGCCGCGAGGATCGCGAATACTAGAGAGGTTATTCAGCTCAAGAACTAATGCACCATATTGCAACCCATGCTTTTGAATTGCGCTTTGTAAACTTTCAAGAAATCCAGCAGTATTGAGATCATTCCAATCAGCTTTTAATGCGATATAAGCATCAGACGAAACACGCTTGATCGCAGATGACTGTCGAACTTGTTCTTGTTCCTCAGCCAGGAAAGCGGTTGATTTCGCAATTATATCATCGAGCAAACGAATGAGCTTTATCTCACCACCTGGGGCCTTAACTCGGTAACCAATAATTTCTTTCGAAACAAAAGCCATCACCGGGCTGAATTTAATAAGAGTATTCGAATGAGAGCGAGGAAGTTCTTCTGGAGTGCTGGTAACACTCAATCCTTCTGACTGAAGGTGCGCATTGATATCTTTTCTACTGGAAGAAATAGGCAGAACAACAGGAGCACGCACCTGAACCTCATCATGATCATGAAGATCAGGAACCTTGGCGGCGCTCTGAGCCCCATAAGTTTTCAACGCAGCCTCATCACCGTCTTGTGCTGGTTCAAAGAATGAAACGACGCGCTCCAAACGACCATTATCATCGATCGCGCGAGCTCCACGCAGGCGCATCAAACGCCCATTATGAATTCGAATCAGCGCATCGAACCCACCATCACCTGTACCATGGCCCAATACCTCTTCCTCAAAAACCGCAAGATGCGACGGATTGATGAAGGCACGCATAGCCTCAGGGGTAAAGTCGGCCTCACAGTCAGACCCAAGCATCGAACATAATGATCGACTTTGATAAACTCCATCCAGGCTCCAGTCCCACACACCAATACCAGAAAAGTCCAGCACTTCTAAAAGCCGCTCAGAAGAAATCGGAGGTTTACGGCCGGCCTTGGAAGCCGAGATATCACAGGCTTTTTGACCAGCGGATAATTGACTTGCCCCTGAACTAAAGGACAAAGCCGCATCGGTCTTGTTCGTCCCGGGTTGAACCTGTGCCCCATCAAAGGCTTGAATGTCCGCAATTGGCATTTGTTGTGCGCTTGTGGCAGATTTGTCCGTCAACGCGATCAGGCTGGCGGCCAGAATACCCAGAGAAAACAATCCATGCCCTAGTAAACCACCCGCACCGGATGTTGCAAATATAACCACAGCCGCCATGGTCAACATCGTTCCAGGCAGAATAAGCCTCGCACCATGATCCCCGCGCAATGACTGAACAAGGGAAAGACCGAAAGCAAAGATCCCAACAGCAGCAAGGCCACGAACCATAGTCGCCGCGAAATCAGCCCGTCCCAGGAAATTGATAATACCGACCCCGATAAACACCAGCGAGGCTGCAAACATAATACCGCCAAGCGCTGCATTATTTCTCGCTATCCGCACACTGGCTGAGAGGAAAATAATGACGCTAGCAGCAAACACACCTTGTAACAGGACGATCAGGTTGAAATTTGGTGCTTGAAAAAAACCGAGCCAGAAGAGCTCAAGGGCTGTCGCCGTACCGACCATAAAGGCGGCGCTATAAGTGAGTGCGCCTCGTCGCAAAACAGCAAAGCCTGCCAAGAACGCGAGAGCTGCAATGAGAGCCCCAACAATGGCTCCTCTTAACATGTTTATTTCCGCCGATGCGATGAGTAGTTCCTGCCCCGTGGGCTGCCCTGCTACGTCAATCGCTTCAATAATACCAATCATAATCGCCAGCCACCAAAAATTTGCCCCAACAAACTTACACACCTCAGTGCTGCCCAGCTTTTTCAGCCTTGTATCAGCGAATGAGGCATCTTGGTTTCAAGACCGACGAGTACATAAAATCACTAGCCACAACAAACCCTGACGCGTCGCGCATGTGATCTATAAATGCTCGGCTACCACCTTGCCACCAGTTAATATACTCACTTGCTGCGAGCCCGAGCGCAAGCCTTAGGGGTGATTTTTGTTATAATATTCACAAAAAATTTAGTCTGTTGGGCAAAAAAGGCCCTTTGTGCGCGCCCAAATTTCATGATCGCGCCATTTACCATTAATTTTGAGGTAATCACGCGCCAAACCCTCGCGCGTAAAACCGGCCTTTATCAACAGATTTCGCGAGGCAATATTACCTGGTTGGCAAGCTGCCTCAATACGATTCAAATTCAGGGTATCAAAGGAAAAAGCCAGCATCGCCTGTATCGATGCAAAGGTATGCCCCTGTCGCGTATAATCTTGACCAATCCAATACCCGATGACCGCACTACGCCTGTTTCCATGGCGAATGTCAGCAAGACTAATTCCCCCCACAAGATCCCCGGTATTTTGCTTAAATATCAATAATGCAACACGGCGGCGCGCACTCATCTGCAGTTGATCAGCCTGTATACGCTGCCTAAAGGCACGCAAAGACGCTTCCTCAGCACGCCAGTCAGGCTCCCATTGGGTCAGATGCGCTCTACTTGCCAAGCGCAGATCATACCATTGTTGATAATCATCTACGCGAGCCGGCCGCATTAAGACTGTATCATGCACCAACTCAAAATCAGGGCTGGATAAGCCAGTATAATCTGAATTTTGTGACAACCTGTTGATCCATGGCAATAATAATTGCCATGGTTTTGTGATTGATCTGCTATTGTCGTCTGATATTGTCATTGCATAGAGCAGTTTTGCACAAGATCGCCAAGCAGAAAAGTATTGATTGCGATCAAACGCTTGACTGTATTGCTCTTGCTTGTGCCCTTTTAAAATCAGAGAATAGCATTCTTTGGATAAAGCTTACTTGTAGTTATCTAAAATGACCCTACGCACAGTCCCGGGATCATTTTGGCAACGCACAATCTGTTCTTTTTTCTCAAAAAGATCCCCTAAGGCTGAAGGCAATTTCGGCGCCTGATCTGTGGCACGCTCCACACTCTCCGGGAATTTTGCCGGATGCGCAGTTGCCAGCGTAATCACAGGCCCGCTCAACGCCCCCTTGGACCGCAATTTATGTGCCACCACGCGCCCAACAGCCGTATGCGGATCAATCAATATTTCGCAATGATCAAGATGATCTTTCATCGCATGGGCCGTTTCTTCCTCACTCGCCATCTCAGATAAAAACGTATCAGAAAAAGTTTGATGGGTGCTCTCTTGAAGCGTAAAGCCACCCGATTGCTTCTGGTTATCCATTAGCCGGCAAACCTCTTCGCTATCGCGCCCGCTCGCTTCAAAAATCAACCGTTCAAAATTACTGGCAACTTGAATATCCATGGATGGAGAAGCCGTCGCAGAGACGCTCGATGGTTGATAATCTCCCGTGGCAAGAACACGGTGCACAATATCATTACGGTTTGTAGCTGCACATAATTTATGAATGGGCAGACCCATTTGTGACGCAACAAACCCGGCAAAAATATCGCCAAAATTTCCCGTAGGCACAACAAATGAAAACGCGCGATCCGGACCCCCAAGCGCT
>CAZGVP010000160.1:0-6713 GCA_964529135.1 uncultured Caulobacterales bacterium
TTGTTTGCTGACATGTTTTTTAGGGTATTGCGAGCCTTGTCGTGCATGCCTGCGATATACGCCAGTTTGCTGGATTTCATTGCATCGGTAATAATTGTGTTTACCGCTCCACTTGAGGATGTATCCATGAACGGCAAGCGGCTGAAGCCAAGTATAATAATGCTGACATTCTGTTTGATGTGTTCACGGAGTTTGTGACCAAGGTCAGCCGTAGCGCCAAAACTCAATGGGCCACTAAACTCAAATAAAATGATACGATTATCGGTGCATTCGATAATTGAAAGCTCTTCTTTTGCAATCGTTCACGGTGTTGCAATCTCCAGGCTTTCAAGTTGTTCATCAACCATATGTTTAATAAATGTCAATGCGCAAAGTATAACTCCGACAGCTGTAACGAGATCAATAAAGATCGTTAACGTCAAGACCATAATCATGAGAGCAAGATTCCATCTTGGTCCTCTATGGGCATTTTTAAGATAGAAAAAATCGATTATGTCATAACCAACCTTTACGAATATGCCCACATATGGCGCACCGAAATTGGTACGCTTTGCTTTATCACATACAGATTTTTCGAATTTATGGCATTAAAATCAAGTATAGATATGAGTGCGCTCCAAATTTATGAGTACGTAGATTGGGCGCAAGGAAAAAAAACTGTTGCATATCGGTAAGATATACTCGGAATGAGCTTTAAAACTTAAAATGCGGTCTAAAACGCCTGGGTCATCGAAAAAGGTTTTGCTAAATATACTAAATTCATCTTCTACTTATTCGTTTGCGTATGGAGAACTGGATTGTAAACTTATCCTTGTTCCAGGCTGCAGAAGGCCTTAAAGCAAAGATAATTAGTGCAACTTTTCAGGAGATGATGATGTTTGAAACCCTTGATGCCTTGCCTCCCGATCCAATTCTTGGGTTGTCTATAGCTTATCGAAAAGATACGCACACAGATAAAATTGATATGGGTGTGGGAGTCTATAAGGACCACACTGGCAAAACACCTATTATGAAGGCCATACTGGAGGCTGAGCGTATCTTTTTGGCGCAAGAGGGAACCAAGAGCTACACACCGCCTGCAGGGTTTCCCGGATTTATTGACGGTATCATCAAGGAACTTTTTGGCGCCGGGCACATGGCAACAGCGGCAGGTCGGGTGAACGGCGTGCAGGCGCCGGGTGGGTGTGGGGCTTTGCGGCTTGCGGGTGAACTATTGGTGCGTCGTGGTTCAAAAAAATTATGGGTCGGTACGCCAACGTGGGCAAACCACATGCCACTATTATCGGCGGCTGGTCTTACAGTGGAAACTACACCCTATTATGACAAGAATGAAACAACCCTTTTGTTTGATGCGTTTGCCGCTCATCTGCGAACATTGGGCCCGGAAGATATCGTACTGTTTCATGGTGCATGCCATAACCCTACCGGGTCAGACTTTAGCCCAGCGCAGTGGATTGAGATTGCCGAGATTGTTGTTGAGCGTGGTTTCCTTCCATTTGTAGACACGGCCTATCATGGATTTGCAAAAGGTTTGGAGGAAGATGCCGTCGCGGTTCGCTTGTTGGCTGAGACAGTGCCGGAGATGTTGATCTCATATTCGTGTTCGAAGAATTTTGGCCTCTATCGCGAGCGGACCGGTGGGTTGCTGGTAATGGGTAAGACCGCTGACAATGCTATCGCGGTCAAATCTCATATGGAAAACATTGCGCGTGCTATGTATTCGATGCCTCCAGCCCATGGTGGGGCACTGGTGACGACTATTTTGCAGTCGCAAGAACTGGCATCCATGTGGCGTGAGGAGCTCAATGCGATGCGTGAGGATGTGATTGGAAAACGCCAATTATTGGTCAGGGCAGCCCGCAATAACGGGCTGGATAATTCCCTGTCTTACATCGCGAATCAGAACGGAATGTTTTCTCTATTGCCAATTACCCCTGACCAAGTGGGCGTCCTGCGCGAAGAGCATAGCATCTACATGACCAATGGAGGCCGAATTAATATGTGCGGCATTTCCGAAACCAATGTAGACAAATTCTGTAAGGCCTATAGATCAGTGCTATGATTTACCTAAATTCCTTGAAGGAGCATTAAATGACCATTTCCGTTGGAGATAAAATTCCTGATACAAAAGTCATGACGCATAATGCGGATGGCCCACAACAAACGACAACCCATGAAATGCTGGGCTCTGGCAAAGTTGCTCTTTTTTCATTACCGGGCGCCTTTACCCCGACCTGTTCGGCCAAGCACTTACCAGGATTTGTCGATGAGGCCGATGCGTTGAAAGCTAAAGGTGTTAGCAAAATTGTTTGTATGTCTGTGAACGATGCTTTCGTGATGAAAGCGTGGGCTGAGCAGCAAGGTGCAGATGGTGCCGTAGAAATGTTGGCAGACGGCAATGGTGATTTTGCTCGTGCGCTAGGGTTAACTATGGATGGTTCTGGCTTTGGCATGGGAGAACGTGCTCAGCGCTTTTCTGTGGTGCTGGAAGATGGCATTGTTAAAGAGTTGAATGTTGAAGAGCCTGGTGCTTTTGAAGTTTCATCTGCCCAATATATGGTTAACCAGCTGTAAAATAGATAATTGTCTTGTGTCGTCATGGTGAGCTGTCCTCACGATGACGACGGAGCAACTACTCTGTAACTTTGGTCACATCGTGTTAGGATTTCATCTATTGTTATCCAGGCAAAAGCCCTTGGCTGATGCACTGAAAATGTTACGTGCGGGTGCAACACGTTGTTTAAGCCAAATGGCTAGCACATCCCCCAACTGATTATTCGTCTTTCTTGGCGTCTTGCCACCAGCTTTCCATCATAGCTAGTGAGGGAGTTTTGTCTTCGTGAGCGTTTGCGCGGGTTTCAACTTGCCGAAAGCGGCGTGAGAATTTTTCATTGGCGCGGCGAAGAGCATGCTCAGGATCAATCTTAAGGTGCCGTGACAGGTTTGCGAGGACGAATAGGAGATCCCCGAATTCATCTTCAATCCGGTCATGATTACCTCCTTCCATAGCTTCGGTTAGCTCTTCCGTCTCCTCGTTAATCTTGTCGAGGACCTCTCGTGCAGATGGCCAGTCGAAACCAATTCGCGCGGCACGCTTTTGCAGTTTCACGGCTCGGGTCAAGCCAGGCAAACCAAATGGAACATCATCAAGAAGGCTGGTTTGGCCTTTGCCCGCGCGTTCTAATGCTTTCATATCTTCCCAAGCGATGGTTTGTTGATCGGCGGAGCGATGATCAGATTGTTCGAACACATGGGGATGACGACGGATCATCTTGGTTGTAATGGCTTCAACTATGTCGGCAAAATCAAATTTGCCTTCTTCTTCAGCCATACGGGCGTGAAATACGGTTTGGAATAAGAGATCGCCAAGTTCTTCTTTGAGCGCTGAAGGGTCGTTGCGCGCAATAGCATCTGCAACCTCATAGGCTTCCTCAATCGTATAGGGGGCGATGGTGTCATAGGTCTGCTCGATATCCCATGGACAGCCGCCATCTGGATTCCTTAGTGTCGCCATTACCGCCAAGAGGGCCTCTATCTGGCGGGGGTCAGCCAATGCGGTGTTATCTGGAAGGTCTGTCATGGCAAAACTTCTCTGGTTGTTGATTGTTGAGCATGTTGTTTCGATAGGAGATCTGGTTGAGAGGGTTAGGACCGAATTTGGCCGCTTCCGTGGACTTTGTATTTGTAGGTTGTCAGGCCTTCTGCCCCCACCGGGCCTCTTGCATGCAACCGTCCGGTGGCAATGCCAATTTCGGCGCCAAGGCCAAATTCCCCGCCATCGGCAAATTGGGTTGAGGCGTTGTGCATGATAATGGCGCTGTCCACTGCGTTCAGGAAAATTTCAGCACGTTCAACGCTCTGCGTAATGATGCATTCTGTATGCCCGGAAGAATGATTGGCAATGTGTACAATCGCGTCATTGAGGCTATCGACAACACGGATAGAAATAATCGCGTCGAGATATTCTGTGTACCAGTCACTATTGCTGGCAGGTGCAACGTCATTGTTCAGGGCGCATATCTCATTGTCGCCGCGAACTGTGCAACCAGCCTCCATAAGTCCCTTTAAAATGGGTTGCAGGTGAGTTGCCAAAACCGCTTTATGAATAAGCACTGTCTCAGTTGCACCACATACACCCGTGCGTCGCATCTTGGCATTAATAACAATTTCCCGGGCCATATTCAGGTCAGAAAATTGATCAACATAAGTATGGCATATGCCATCAAGATGGCTCAACACAGGCACTCTGGCTTCTTGTTCGACCCTAGCTACGAGAGATTTACCACCGCGCGGGATGATGAGATCAATCGCTCCGTTGAGGCCTGACAGCATCTCGCCAACCGCAGATCTGTCGGTTGTGGTGACATACTGCATTGAATTTGCTGGTAAATTTTCATCAGTTAGTCCGATTGTCAGACAATCGTGCAAAGCTATGCTGGAGTGAATGCTTTCTGAGCCACCCCTTAGGATAACTGCGTTTCCCGATTTCAAACATAGCGCACCCGCATCGGCAGTGACATTGGGCCTGCTTTCAAAAATGATTCCAATGACACCAATAGGAATACGTACACGCTCGATTTTTAATCCATTGGGGGGCGTGAGAGTGGTGATGATCTCGCCAATCATATCGGGCATATCGGCAATCATTTTTAATGAGTTTGCTATAGCCTGAAGGCGATCTTCAGTGAGTAGCAACCGGTCGAGCATGGCCCCGCTGAGACCCTTTTTACGGGCGGCAACCATATCCTTTTCATTTGCTTCCAGGATGCTTGACTGGTTTTTGATAATGGCGTTGGCACCTTTTCGAATTGCACCATTGCGTGCATTGGAGCTGGTGTTGCGCAAGACTTGCGAAGCCGCGCGTGCCGCGTTGCCCATAGTAAGCATTTTGCTTTTTAAATTCTCGTCATTAATGGTCATATGCTGGTTCGTAATCAGTGCTTATTCATACGCCCAAATAGGAAATCGCGTTCAGGTTTGGCTAATATCATATACACGTCTAAAATCCGCTGTCAGCTGTCCCCATACTCGACTTTGTGCTTTTTTCTGGTGGGTTAGAAACGCATCATTATCTTCGAATATCTCATTGACGAGAAGTTTTAGGGTATCGTCTTTTGCTATACGGACATCAAACTTTAAGCATCCTGGCTCTAGCATTGTTTCTTCAATATGCTCTTTGAGGGCATGCATGATGGTTTTGCGCTCCTCTCGGCTCAGCCCGGTAGGCAATTCGAGATAGCCCGAAACATGAATGGGGCGTGCTTGGCCTAAGGTGTTATTCATTGATCTGGCGAGGCTATGATCAGGTCATTTCGGTGAATAACCGATGGTCGACGGCGATACCCAAGAATAGCTTCGATCTCCTCAGTTTTTTTGCCCTTGATCGCCTTGATCTCGTGGCTGTTATAGGCCACCAGACCCAACGCAATGGTCTGGTTTTTAGTATCAAGAACTGACACGAGTGCACCCAGCTGAAAACTTCCAGTTACGGTTAGCACGCCCGCGGGCAATAGGCTCGCTCCTTCCATCAGGGCGGTTTTTGCGCCGTTATCAATTTGGAGGGTACCGGTAGGTTTCTGGCGTCCGGCGATCCATTGCTGACGAGCGGTGCGGGCCTTGACCGACGGCAAGAACAGTGATGTTTTTGCCTTACCGGAAATAATGGATGCTACAGGGTCGGGGAGGTTACCATCTGCGATCATGACGGGACATCCACAATCAGTTGCAATTCTGGCGGCAGCGACTTTAGTGACCATTCCGCCAGAGCCAACGCCGGCTTGTTCATTTGGTCCCTGAGCATAAGCTTCAATTTCTCCAGTAATTGCCTTAATTACTGGAATATGTTGAGCGTCTACCTGAGCATTGGGGTTGCCTGTATAAAGCCCATCAATATCGGATAGAAGAATTAGCAAATCAGCCCCTAACATTTGTGCTGTATGCGCGGCAAGGCGGTCATTATCTCCGTATCGTATCTCGGTTGTGGCGATCGTATCATTTTCATTTACGAGGGGAATCACCCCTAACGACAAAAGGGTTTCTATAGTTGTGCGCGCATTGAGATAACGTTTTCGATCTTCGGTATCGTCCAGGGTCAAAAGGATTTGCGCTACAGACAGTGGGTTTGTGGAATGGCCATTACTGGAGCAGCTGGTATCCCCTAAATGGTCGGAGAAAGCATTTTGCCAGGCCATCGTAAGGGGGGTCTGACCAGCCGCCGCAGCTGCCTGTTTTTCATCCAGCCGAAGAGCGCGCGATAGGCCAAGAACTGAACGCCCCAGAGCAATAGCTCCTGATGTAACTATAATGACTTCAGTCCCACGCGCCATCATGGCTGCTATGTCAGCAGTGAAGCCTTTGAGCCTGTTAATATCTGCAGTCCCGTCAGGGGCGCATACCAGAGCGGACCCAAATTTGAGAACGACTCTTTTGGCATTAAGCAGGAGTTGATCGGCGCTTTGATCTTGCATAGCTTAAATTGAGGTTCATTCTTGCTTGGGGTTGGGTAAAGGTTATCGCTATAATTATACCGGCAAAGACCTAAGGTGATGTGAAGCGGGCCACAATCAGAATCTCAGGAAAAAATGATATATCACATAATTGAATTAAGCTTATAAAATGTATGAATTTGGTTAGTTTTGTGAGGTTTTCATATGCTAATTATTTATACGAAGATATTGGTACAAACTATTGTATATAATAATATCTTGGTAATT
>CAZGVP010000161.1:0-6698 GCA_964529135.1 uncultured Caulobacterales bacterium
ATGAAAACCGGGCAAGCTATGGACAAAGACGGTAAGACCGCGCGTAAAGGCAAAGTCCATACAGAAGTTCTCCGGATGATGTTGCTTTTGCCGTATATGCGCCGTAAGCCACCTAAATCTTTGGACCGGTACGATTTTAAACTGGACCCGGTATTGGAGCTGTCACCTGATGATGGCGCAGCTACATTGACGGCTTTTTCAGCGGCATGTGTACGAGCTAGTGAAAAGTTCCTCCCCGAAGCAGTCGGTGAATGGATCGTTTGCGGGGGTGGCCGTCATAATGCAGCGATGATGGAAGCTCTTTCAAAAGCTGTATCTGCGGAAGTGTTGACTGCTGAAGAGGTTGGTTGGCGCGGAGATGATCTCGAAGCGGAGTGCTTTGCTTATCTTGCTGTTCGCCATCTCAAAAAACTACCATTAAGCTATCCAAAAACAACAAGAGCTCCTCATGCATTGCGGGGCGGTGTTTTCTGCAAAGCCCCTCTATTTGGATAAAGCGTTACTTTCAGCGGGTATTTAAGTTATTTTTTTAACATTCTTCCAGCGCCAATAACATTATTGCCAAATTTCTCTCGCAGGGTGTCTACTGCTTTTTCTCGAGCAATTAATTTTGTTCGATCTTCTCCAAAAAAATCGTCTTGAGGGGGAGGGGTATCTGCTGGTGATAAATCAGAATATCCAATGCCAATTAGACGAAAATTTCGCCCGTCTACCTCACGTGCAAGCATAATGCGTCCCTGGTCAAAAGCTGTGCGAGCTAAATTTCCGGGCACGTCTAATGTGATGCGACGTGTAATTGTTTTGAAGTTTGATGTTTTTAATTTCAGCGTCAGTACACGTCCGAAAAATTTCTTTTCTTTCATTCTTCGGGAAATTTTTTCACATAACTTCCACAAGATATTCTCTAATGCTTCATAATTATCGATTTCATTATTGAAAGTAGTTTCTGCTGAGATGCTTTTTGTGTCGCGTTTAGGGCGAACGCTACGCTTATCTTCGCCGTGGGCAAGTTGTGCAAGCCTTAAACCTGTTTCTCCATAACGTTGGGCAAGGATTTTGGTGTCCATGGTCTGTAGTTGCGCAATAGTTTTCAAGCCATCTTTTGCAAGGCGGCTTGTTGTCTTTTTGCCAATTCCCCAGATCAGGCTGATGGGTTGAGTTGCAAGAAAAGATTTTGTTTCGGCTATGCCAATCACATAAAAGCCTGATGGTTTGTCAAAGTCAGAGGCGATTTTGGCAAGAAACTTATTATGGCTGAGGCCTACAGAAACGGTCACGCCAATCTCTTTTTTGATCTTGTGTTGTAGCCTGGCCATGGAAAGGGCAGGAGGTTCGCCATGTATACGTTGGGTGCCAGATAAATCCATAAAGGCTTCGTCAATCGAAAGTGGTTCCACCAACGGGGTCAGGGAGTGCATCATCTCACGGATGGCATGGCCTGCTTGTGAGTATTTATCAAAGCTTGGCTTTATCACTATAGCATCTGGGCATGCTTTTAGCGCTTTGAACATCGGCATGGCTGAATGAACACCGTAAGTTCGTGCTATATAGCAGCATGTTGAGACAACGCCGCGACGTCCACCACCGACAATTACCGGCTTGTGCTCTAGTGAAGGGTTATCGCGTTTTTCAATCGCTGCGTAAAAAGCATCACAATCAAGGTGCGCGATATTAAGGGTAAAAAGCTCCTCATGGTGTATGATTCGAGGTGATTCGCAGAAAATACAGGGGCCTGAAGCATTTTCTGAGAATTTTAGGCAATTTTTGCAAAATCCATTTATGCTATTATTTTCAGTCATTTATGCTATAAAACAAGGATAATTTTTGGAGTAAGTAAGGTTTCGGTGTCTGGAGTTAAATAATCGATAATACCTTGCAGTCATACTATCTGAATATGCCCTTAGTGGCGATTTTGGTAAACGGGCTCTGAAAAATATGTCTGCAATGGAGAAAATTGATCTGTCTTCGCTGACGAAAACCGTTCTGATCGTAGAAGATAACGAGCTGAACATGAAATTGTTTCATGATCTCTTGGATGCTCACGGTTATGATGTTTTGCAGGCAGTAAATGCGGAAGAAGCTTTGGCGCAAGCACGTGAACATGTGCCTGATTTAATATTAATGGATATTCAATTACCGGAAGTCTCTGGTTTGGAAGTCACTAAATGGATCAAGGATGATCCTATGTTGGCAGATATTCCGATCATTGCTGTCACCGCTTTCGCGATGAAGGGTGATGAAGAGCGTATTCGTGCTGGGGGGTGCGAAGATTATGTGGCCAAACCGATATCGGTGACGGCTTTTGTTGATAAAGTAAAAAGATATCTCGGTTAAGTATTAGCCGGTCTATATTATCTGTAAACGGATGGGGATTTTATGACGGCGCGCGTATTGGTCGTCGACGATTTGGAGCCGAATGTTAAATTGCTTGAAGCGAAGCTTCGGGCAGAATATTTTGACGTTTTGGGAGAGTTTTCCGGTCCCGATGCAATTGAAACGGCACGAATAGAACAACCAGACATTATCCTTCTCGATGTGATGATGCCTGGCATGGACGGTTTTGAAACTTGCCGGGCACTAAAATCCATGCCGGAAACGATGCATATTCCTGTGGTCATGGTGACGGCTCTTGATCAACAAGCTGATCGGATTGCTGGTCTCGAAGCAGGGGCCGATGATTTTTTGACCAAGCCAGTTGATGATATTGCATTATTTGCACGTGTACGAAGTTTAACACGATTAAAAATGATGACGGATGAATTGCGCATGCGTCATTCAACGGGTAAGGGGCTGGGAGTTGTTGATACAATAGACTATGCTGATGAAAGCGAAATGTCTCGGCGTATTTTGATTATGGATGATCGCCCGGAACAGATTGATCGACTTAAATCTAGCCTTGGTGATGAGTATGAGATATCTTCAGAGCTAGATTACGAAGTTGCATTGAATCGGGCTCGGCAATCAGATTTTGACTTGATCATTGTCAATATGTCGATTGAGAGTACCGATCCGTTACGTTTGTGTTCAACAATACGTTCTTTTGAAGAAACGAGACTGACGCCCATACTTACTATTGTGCGTGAAGGGGATACTCGAAAATTAGTGCGTGCACTGGATATTGGTGTGAACGATTATGTAACACGACCTGTTGCACCGGATGAATTATTAGCAAGGGTTACCACGCAGTTACGCCGCAAGCATAACCTTGATCAGTTGCGCTCTTCTTTCGAAGCAAGCCTTGAAATGGCAGTAACCGATCAGCTTACAGGCCTGTACAATCGTCGTTATCTCGCGAGCCATTTATCGGCGATGTTTGATCGTGCTTATTGGACGGGTCGAGCATTATCAGTTTTGATCCTGGATATTGATCACTTCAAGGGGATCAATGACCGCTTTGGGCATGATGTTGGTGACAAGGTTATTCAGGTATTTGCAGATAGGATTGGTAGTGCAATTCGGGGGATAGATTTAGCGTGCCGATATGGAGGTGAAGAGTTCCTGATCGCAATGCCAGATACAGATATTAATTTTGCCCGCATTGTTGCTGAACGATTGCGTCAGGATATTGCGAGTGAAAAAATACCACTGAATAATGGACGTGACATTGTTGATGTAACTGTGAGTATTGGCATTGCCTCCAGTGAGGATGGCCCTGAAGATGATACGGCACAAAAGTTGATCAAACGTGCTGATGAAGCGCTCTACAAAGCAAAAGAATCTGGTCGTAATCAGGTTGTTTTGTCAGCAGCTTAATAAGGTTTTGATCACTTTATTCGTTGAACTTGCTTGTAGTAAAAATTAAAACTAATAAATTATTTCAATTCTATAGTATTTTAAATTAATGTATAATATTAAGCGCCTGGTTCCTGATCGTATCCTGGAACAAAGGCAATGACAGTCTGGAAAGCGGCTGCTGCGCCACTACCCCCTGCTGCACATAGGAGCAAAGTGGCAATCATATCACCAGCTATATATTGTGAGAAGCGCGCAATAAATAAGAAGAGTAATAATCCTGCTGCTGAACGTGCATAGAACCGTATGATATCGAAAAAGGGTTCGACCTTGATCGGTGTTGATTCGGGGTTGAAATGTGCTGCAAAGCGGGGTCGGACCAACCATACATAAAACCAGCATCCAAAAGCGGCCGCAAATACAGCTGCATACAGTGACTTGTCATGAAATAGCCCTGCCAGAGTGACACGTGCTTCGGAAAATCCTACGCCTGCAACAACCGCTCCGATTACACCAAACCCAAAACTGACAAGTAGCGTAGCTAGAGGTCGCGAATTTTTTGCATGCCGCATAGTCGTATTTGCGGGTTTGGAAGGTATACCCCAGTTACGGCTCATAATTTCTGGCTCACTTGTTCATGCCCATTCGGGGGGCTCTACTTTGATTTTCGGGGCACCGTCTATTCTAGTGGCCTATATATGATTTAACAGCCTGTAAGACTTCAAAAAACATATCGCCAGTAAGGCGCCTCGTCTGGGTGTTATAGCGTGAACAGTGATAACTGTCGAAAATGGCGAGATTGCGAAGGTTAGTCCCTTGCTGCGGGATTGTGTGTACAGCTCCATGAGAAAAGGGGTAGTCGCGTTGCCGTAAATCCAAACTTCTGATAGCCGCTTTATGGGCCAGGCCACCAAGGCAAAAAATGGCCTTGAGGTTTGGTAAGCCTTTGATTTGCTGGCGCAGGAATGGCAGGCAGTTATTTGTCTCTGTTGCGGTGGGTTTGTTTTGCGGGGGTACACAGGCAACCGCATTGGTGATCGCAATTTTCTTTGATGTTAGTGTATCTTCTGCATCATTATTATATTCGCCATTAACGAGGCCGGCTTTACCCAAATAGTGAAATAGGAAGTGTCCAGCACTATCACCTGTAAATATCCGTCCTGTACGATTAGCGCCTTTGAGGCCAGGAGCTAGCCCTAAAATCAGCAATTGCGCATCTGTGCTGCCCCAAGGAGGGATAGCAGCATTCTCCCAATTCGGGTTGGCTTTTCGATTGGTATGCCGAAAGGCTACTAGTCGTGGGCATTTGCGACACCCTTTTGCAGGCGTGCCCGGGAATCTGGAAGATGTGAGAATGGCGTTAGTCGACACAAAGCATTGCCGTTACTGTTCCATGCTCTATCTCGGCAAAGCAACCAAAAGGGCTGTCATCAACTTCGCACCGGCCAAAAGCTTTTCCGGGCATAGCGTCATAATCAGTTACGTCGTCATGCCCCATGCAACGCCCTTCGCAGTCCTTTGTGTCATGGCAAGTTTTGCCAGCGTCGTCATAAGGAGTAACGCATAAAGGCAACCCCAATATACCGGCCTGTCGAACAGTTCCGCCACCAGCTTCGCAGGCTGCAACATCAATTTTTGTAAGGGCTTCCTCACGCATCTGTTCAAGCGTTTTCTCTTCATCGCCACTCGAGTTTGTTGGGTTTGGAGTCATAGGAGGCGTAACATTCAGGTTGTTATTACAGCCGTACAACAATAGCACAAAACTACATAGAACGATACATAGGTGCTTCATGAGTGGTGTCCTTTTAATGGGTGATTAATCGTCATCATACTCCGCATCAAAATCATCATCATAGTCATACTCATCGTTGTCATCTTCTCGTTGCTTTCGAGTTGGTGCAGCTGCCCGTCCGATGGTTTTTTCCAATTCAGTTAGATCAATAAAACTGTCAGCTTGACGGCGCAATTCATCAGCGGCCATAGGAGGGCTTGATTTCATTGTAGAAACAACGGTGACCCGTACTGCTTTAGATTGAACGGCTTCGATGGCACGTTTAAAATCGCCATTACCTGTAAACAGGATAACATGATCCAGTTGATTAGCTAAATTCAACATTTCTACTGTTAGTTCAACATCAATGGAGCCACGAAATCGTTTCTTACCTTGAGCATCTGTGTAGTCACGGGCGATCTTGGTAATCATCGTGTAGCCATTATAATCAAGCCAATCGACGAGTGGACGCAAAGGAGAATAATCCTGATCGCGATCTTCTTGCATGGCAGTGAAATAGCATGCACGGAGCAAGCGGGATTGCTCACCAGCCATTGCCAGAAGGCGCTTATAATCAATATCAAAGCCAAGATTACGAGCTGCTTTATATAGATTTGCACCATCAATAAAAAGCGCGGTTTTTTCATCTGACCGCAAATTTAAGAAACTCATAGGAACCTCATTATAATATGGACGTGCAGCTCTTGATTATTTCGTCGGTTTTATGGAGTGGGTGACCGTACGGGTGTCACATTAAAGCTGGAAAATAAAGCCGATATCAAAATCATTAAATACACTAAACTATCATGAAAGAGATATGAATATGGTGTTGGTGCAGAATGTCAACATCAAAATTTACGCCCGTAAACAGATTTATGTTTTGTGAGCTAAAAAGGTATGCCTAAGGCATCGCACATGAATTTCATGAGAGGTTTTGAATCTTTCATTGTCGCTTCTACATCGTCTAACATGCTTGCTTTGCGTGTTGTTGATGGTTTTGCTTTGGCCATAGCAAAAAAGCTCTTGCGTTTTATGTCTTCTATGTACGGATCATCAATATTGAATCCTCGCGGGGGTCTTGTTAAGCTGTCGCCGCGAATTTCGCCAAAACGCTGCCGGAAAGATTTGGAATTATTGATCTTGCTCCAGTCTTTTCCATTATCAAGTGCCCATTGTTTGGTTGCAGAGATATAGC
>CAZGVP010000162.1:0-6691 GCA_964529135.1 uncultured Caulobacterales bacterium
ACCACAATTGTTCGAAACCGGGATGGCAGCCTCTGATATTGTACAGATGCAAATTGCACGCGCGAGGGCATTAAGTTGCCCACCGGATATATTGTTAGCCCCTGATATGCGTGCCGCTTTACCTAATGCTTTTGATCGTGCTGATGAATTTATCGAAACTGGGTATCGTAGTTTGCTTTCCCATGGCGATGAGCTTAAAAAGCTGCTCACATAGTGAAACATTACGGCAATATTTCACACTTACCATCTGAGGAATAAAATCATGAAACCTGCAGTGAAGCAGAATATTAGCGCTTTATTTTTAATCTGTATTCTTGGTGTGACTTGGTCATGTACTTCTAATCACGCCGTAAATTTGAATGGGCCTGAAAGTGCTCGTTCTGTAACAGGAATTGAGCAAGCAATGCCTTATCTATTATCTGATATTAGTGAAAATGATTTCGAAACCACGTTAAGCAAAGTGCAAGCTGCAATTGAAAACCGGGCTTTTAAAATTTTTGCTGTTATAGATCATGCAGCTGGTGCAGCATCAATAGGGCAGGAATTGCGACCAACGAGCTTAATTATTTTTGGTAACCCCAAAGGCGGGACCCCCTTAATGTTATCGGCTCAAACAATGGGAATTGAATTGCCCTTGAAAATGCTGGTGCATGAGAATGAAGCCGGAGATGTCATCATTTCCTGGTCAGATATGGAACACGTTTTCAGTAAACATGGTGTTATAGATCGTGGTGAGCTTTTACAAAAGATAATGACAGGACTGGCTTCAATTGCTGCGGAAGCAAGTAGCTCCGTTACTTAGGTGTTTAGTTCCGGGAAGTGATGGTTTGAATCTGACTGGTTCTTCGGTCCAGCACTTATTGCCGAAGTTAAACGCGGTGGAAATGCCCAAAATTACGTTATCCTAAAACCGGCACCGGTTGGCCAAGCGTACTTTTGCGATACGCGGTCTCTATGAAGCCGTAACCTGGTCATTTACTGATGAAAGCCATGCAGCTCTTTTCGGCAAGGGTAGAGAATGGCTTGCATCTGAAACTGTATGACTCTTTTTTGTATTGGAAGCATATGAAGTCAAGCGTTTGTCAGCTGAAACGAGCATACTTTTTTGCTGTACCAGTGGCTCAAGCTTGTTGGCGGCAATTTTTGGAGATGGATCATTATACCTTTCTCGTGAAACTGTATTTTACCATAACAAATCTGATTTGATGCCCTTATGGGGCAGTGAGCTCTGAGGGATTTTTAGTGTTGGATAATCAAGAGAAATCTTGCAATGGCGTTGCCCGCGGTGTGTTATGGGATAGGCCTTGGTTGATGGTAGAAATAGCAATAATGTTTGCTAAGTCGAAACATGGGAGCTATAGAAATTGACTTCAGAAATTGATTTAGCGTTCACCAGAAAACCTGGACCTGGTTATGCGGTAGAACCTACATACTCTGGCGCGTTAAGCTTTGCGCGGCGACGTTACACCAAAGACCTTGAAGGGTGTGATGTTGCAGTGGTGGGGGTGCCCTTCGATTTAGCAACGACATCGAGGCCAGGTGCAAGGCTTGGTCCGCGCGCAATTAGAGCGGCATCAAGTATGGTTGCCTGGGATAGAGTGTTTGGTTGGGAATTTGACCCGTTTGAAAAACTTTCTGTAATTGATTATGGGGACATTCTTTTTGATCAGGGAATAGCTGAGAAAATTCCTAATGAGATCAAGAATCAATTTCGCAACGTACACTCAAAGGGTATTGCCACATTGATGCTGGGTGGTGACCATTTTTCTACTTATCCTGTTTTGCAATCATTGGCTGAAGAGTATGATGAGCCATTGTCGCTCATACATTTTGATGCGCATTCTGACACATGGAAAGATGATGGTCCTCGTATTGATCATGGCACGATGTTTTATCATGCGATGAAAAATGGATTTATTGCTCCTGAACGGTCTGTGCAAATTGGTATTCGGACTTATAATAAAGATACACATGGGTTTAATATTTTTAGCGCAGAAGATGTGGTTGCTAAAGGTGAGGAAATTATTGCCAAAAAGGCCCGTGATATAGTTGGTCAGCATCCCGTCTATTTAACATTTGATATTGATTGTCTTGATCCGTCGATGGCGCCGGGCACCGGCACCCCCGTAATTGGTGGATTGACCACTATGCAAGCACAAAAAATCTTAAGAGGTTTGAGGGGCATTAATTTAAAATCTGCGGATATAGTGGAGGTTGCCCCTGCCTATGATGTGAGTGATATAACGGCACTGAGCGCGTCGACCATGGCACTTAACTGTTTGGCGTTGATTGCTTGTGCACGCTGAGTTTTATGTGGTGCTTTGGGCGAACCGTGAAACAGGAAATTTTCTTTGAAAGATAAAATTTCAAGAAATGTTAATAAAAATTAGCATTTATTCATATTAATAAGAGAATAAATCTTATAATATTAGAAAATATTAAGATTGAC
This sequence comes from uncultured Caulobacterales bacterium, assembly GCA_964529135.1. Lineage (GTDB taxonomy): Bacteria > Pseudomonadota > Alphaproteobacteria > Caulobacterales > Parvularculaceae > CALLPQ01. Next base: position 2,450 of record CAZGVP010000162.1, read on the forward strand.
GATTTATCTTTTGGTTGACGCAAATGCTTCATATTAGATATGGATAAACAGTAGTGCAATCATTTTTATGTATAATTATATATTAAATAATAAGAAAAAAGAAAAAAGAAAATATAAACGCCATCACTCAAGTGCTATAGTAATAATTAAATTCAAAGGTTGCGTTAATGTACTTGAAGGCAGGCTTATTAATCACTCATTGTTCGGCGCGCGAATAAGGTTGGCGGGCTTTATCTCTGATGTTTCGATCTTTGAAATGGCTGTGCAAGGGGAGGATAAGCGAAAATTATGCATACCTGTTTGGAAGCGTCACAATGAAATGGGTGTCAGATTTTTGAGAGATAATGAAGAGTGGGATGATTTTGATGATTTTATTAGTGCGTCGTCGAGCTGTATTGATGAAGAATTTGATGCTGTTGATTTTATAAAAATTGCTCCCAGGAAATCGGATGCAGTCGTAACATTGCCAGGAGCGCCAGTTCCTGCACCCGAAGATTTTAAAAATCTGAGTTCAGCTAAAATCACGAGTGTATTTGAACCGATATCTTTTGGTATGATTGGCAAGGCATCAGCACTATACAACAAGATCCATATCTTAACGCCTGATATTTCTGCATTGGGCTATTACATACCTGAAATTTATGACAAAGCGCAATCTCATGCCCGTAAAACTATTGTTCATTTAGCCTCAACCACAAAAAATTCTGGGCGCTTGGAAAAAAACAGCGCTGTGCGTGTGCGGTCTCACCATGTGAAAACAATGGCGGCCATGGAGTATGAATTTATGGTTGCTTCTGGTGATACCACTCGTTCAAAAATATGAGTGGACATGCCATTGTAAAAAAGTATTTAGGCGCTTGAAGCGGACGTTAAAGTTGCATGAGCAACCTTGTTAATCCCACTTATTGGAATGAGTTTTCATTATGTTTGCCACTGATGCTGGTGTAGTGAAATAATCTTGCTATACCCAGTCTTGCATAAAGGGTCCGCCAGGCACCCGAACCTGCTTTAACTGTAAAAAAGTGATAATGATGAAGTCATTCCAACCTGAAAAAAACTTGATGATGGGCCCTGGCCCTTCAAATGTATCTGGTCGTGTGCTCGCCGCATCAGCTCGTCCTACAATTGGTCATCTTGATCCTGCGTTTATTAGCTTGATGGATGAAATTAAAACCTTGTTGCGTTATGCCTTCAAGACGGAAAACGGCCTGACCTTTCCTGTTTCTGCCCCGGGATCTGCTGGAATGGAGATGTGTATCGTTAATCTGATTGAGCCAGGCGACAAGGTTATTGTGTGTGTCAATGGTGTGTTTGGTGGACGGCAAAAGGAAAATGTTGAGCGGGCAGGCGGGGTAGCTATTGTTGTCGAAAATGAATGGGGTCGTGCAGTATGCCTGGATAAAGTCCGTGATGCCCTCGACCGAAATCAAGACACAAAAATTCTTTCTTTTGTACATGCAGAAACTTCAACCGGCGCTCAGACTGATGCTGCAGCATTGTGTGCATTGGCGCGTGAGTTCTCTGTACTTACAATTGTTGACACTGTGACCTCGCTTGGCGGCGTTGCCCTTTATGTCGATGATTGGGGTATTGATGCTGCATATTCTGGATCGCAAAAATGTCTTTCCTGTCCACCTGGCTTATCTCCGGTGACGTTCAGTAAGCGTGCTATTGAGGTTATCAAGGCACGTAAAACTAAAGTGCAAAGCTGGTTCCTGGATCTATCGCTGGTTATTTCTTACTGGGAAGGTGAGGGCGCGAGATCTTACCATCATACCGCGCCGGTAAATGCGATGTATGCGCTGCATGAGGCCCTGTTAGTTTTATATGAAGAAGGATTGGAAGCAGCCTGGGCGCGCCATCGTAAAACTCATGAGAAATTACGAGATGGCCTTGAGGCGTTGGGCTTTTCGTTTCTTGCGCCAGTTAGCGAGAGACTACCGCAACTGAACAGTGTTTTTCTACCGGGCGGTGTCGTTGATGAAGCTGCAATTCGTAGCCGATTATTACAAGAGCATAATCTGGAAATTGGCGCTGGGTTGGGCCCATTAGCCGGAAAAATTTGGCGTATTGGCTTAATGGGACATACAGCACGTTCTGAAAATGTTGATTCTTGCCTTAATGCAATTGCAGAAGAAATTGGCAGGTAATCAAAGGCCCGGTAACGGGAGCCTTAAACGTTAAACTTGTTTCCCTGTCGTGCTGGTTGTATAGGGATTTTGTAAATTATTCATTGGGAAAGCCTTATGTTCGCACGTATTTTTAAGCCATCCAAAACGGCTATGCAGTCAGGGCAGGCTAAGACTGAGGGCTGGGTTCTTGAGTTTGACTCAAAGGCTGCGCGGAGTATCGATCCTCTTATGGGCTGGACGTCTAGTGAAGATACCCGTCCCGGGCAGGTCAGGCTTAGTTTTTCAAGTCAAACTGAGGCCATAGAGTACGCAAACCACCATAAAATTCCATATCAGCTAATAAATGAAAAGAAGAAAACACCTGTAATCAAGGCTTATAGTGATAATTTTTCCTTTCAGCGGCGTAAACCCTGGACGCATTAGATATTATTGGGGGTGGGCTTTTTATGATGTCTTGGTAAAATTTTTCTGACCCTTCAATTTTAACTAGGAAAATGAACGTAAACCCTGCAAAAGTAAGTTTGGGTATCATAAACGCCTTAATGGCTCCGTAGCTCAGCTGGATAGAGCACCGGCCTTCTAAGCCGACGGTCGCAGGTTCGAATCCTGCCGGAGTCGCCATATTTATCCATAAAAACAATTGTCTAAGAATTTTCCGCCAAATAGTCGCGCAGTGTATTATTTAGTCCGATGGTCCTAGATTCAAATTTTTCTTGAATTTCCAAATAAGCGTTAAAAAATATTGGTTTAGGTTTTTTCCGATTTGGTTGCACACTGTTATTCACACGCAATTCACACGTTAATTGCAAAAATAACATCGATTTCTTTTCCCATCTTGGGTTGAGCTCCTGCCTGACGGAGCCCTATGTGCTCTTTGTGTTGTTCAGTCTTATCGGTGTTGTCCGCCCATTCGGGTAGCACAACTTTATTTGTAATTTTAGCAATTCATTTATGGTGATACGCTTTGCAGCTTTGCGATTGCCACAAATTTGAGCTTTTTGGGCGCGCTCTGGAAATTTAAAATGCAGCAATCCTGCAGCTGGGGGTAGGGAATCTAAAATGAAAACAAATCTGAGAATTGTGTTTGTTGAAAATCCTCGAGTTCGTATGCGTTGAGTTCAACAGAATCGCCAGTAACCCCCGTGAGAGATGATAGGTCGATACGGACACCTGTATCCGTTTCACTAAGCAATAAGGCGAGATCGATTTCTTCTGTTGGCGCATCAATCGAGAGGTTGATCCGGTCGATACCCTCTTCAAAATCCATGATAATATCTGATCCGCTTCCAGCTGAGATATAGAATTGATCGGCATTTTGGTCGGAGCTAATTTCTTCGCCGCCCCACAAAATATCATTGCCAGCTCCACCGGAAATGATATCTGCGCCGGAGCCTCCAATGATTTCATCATTGCCAGCACCGCCAAAGAGGTGGTCATTTGCGTTGCCGCCCGACATATGATCATCACCGGCATGGCCCGTGATACGATCATTACCGTTTCCACCATCGAGGTGGTTATTTTGGGTATTGCCTAATATTTTATCGTCGAATGCTGATCCAATGATATTTTCAATATCGACGAGTGTATCCACGCCATCACCTCTGGCGGTTCCCGGTACCAAATTGACGAAGACTTTGCGGACGGTTTGACTATAGTCGGCCGTATCAATACCAGAGCCACCATTTAATGTATCATTTCCGGTTCCACCTCGAAGGAGGTCATTTCCTTTTTCGCCAAATAGAACATCGAGGCCAAAACCGCCGACGAGAAAATCATTTCCGCTTCCTCCCGATAATTGATCATTTCCACTTCCCCCAATAAGTTCATCCCTGCCTGCGTTTCCTGCTAAGGTATCACTACCGGATTCTCCATCCAATTTATCATTGCCTGATCCTCCATTCAACTTGTCCTCGCCTGAACCACCAAACAGTTCATCTGCGCCGTTCCCCCCATAGAGAAAGTCATTACCGTGATCACCATGCAGAACATCACCACCTGTGCCGCCTAGTAGCTCGTCGACACCGTTTCCTCCATGGAGAGTGTCCGCCCCCGTATCACCGATTAAAGTGTCATCACCTAGGCCCCCATAAAGAACGTCAGCACCAGAGTT
>CAZGVP010000163.1:0-6679 GCA_964529135.1 uncultured Caulobacterales bacterium
TAGGCAAGCACCCTCTGCAGCTTTACTCACTGGCAACGCCTAATGGCGTGAAAATTACGGTGATGCTGGAAGAGTTGTTGGCGCGTGGCATTAAAGAAGCTGAATATGACGCTTGGTTGATCCGGATTCATGAAGGCGATCAATTTGGTAGTGGTTTTGTAGATATTAATCCAAACTCAAAAATTCCGGCCTTGCTTGATCACAGCACGTCAACGCCAACGCGTGTCTTTGAATCGGCATCTATATTGCTGTACTTGGCAGAAAAATTCGAGGCATTCTTGCCGACAAATCCGGCAAAGCGAACTGAAACGCTGAATTGGTTATTTTGGCAGATGGGCGCGGCACCTTATCTAGGCGGTGGTTTCGGCCATTTTTATGCTTATGCGCCAGTGAAGATCGAATATTGCATTGATCGATTTGCAATGGAAGTGAAACGCCAACTTGATGTTCTAGATCGTCGTCTTGCTGAAAATGAGTATATTAGCGGTGATGAATATACGATTGCCGATATGGCAATTTACCCTTGGTATGGTGCTGTTGTGAATAATATGGCCTATAATGCAGCCGAATTCCTTGAGGCAGATACATACACAAATGTTGTGCGCTGGGTTGAGCAGATTGGAAATCGCGAAGCGGTGAAACGCGGCAGTATGGTAAACCGTACATGGGGAGAGCCTGAACGGCAATTGCATGAGCGCCATGATGCCAGTGATTTCGAGACCAAAACTCAAGATAAAATAAGCGATTAAATTAGAGGATATTGCTTGAGCTTCCTGTTGGCCTGAACCTCTCTGGTTTAGTCAGCTCTATCTTCGGCTATTGATTGAGGCTTGCTCATAATATATGAGTAATAATCATGCCTGATTCAACAGCCTAAAAGAAAATCTCCTATGCAAAACCCTTTTGATACCGAGGAGCGTACTGCCTTTCGCGAGACAGCTCGACGTTTTACTGATTCTGAAATTACTCCCTATGCAGATGAATGGGATGAAGCTGGCGAGGTTCCATGGGAGCTGCATGCGAAAGCTGGTGCTTTTGGTGTTTGGGGCTTTGGGGTTGATGAAAAATATGGCGGTTTGGGTTTTGATGATTGTTTTATGAGAGCATCATGGGGCGAAGAGATTATGTGGTGTGGTTCAAGCGGAATCCCTGCGGCTCTTGGCGGTCGATCTATTTCTATTGGGCCGATTGAAAAGCTGGCCTCTGAAGAGATCAAAGAACGTGTTCTTGAGGATATCGTACTTGGCCGAAAAGGTTCCAGCCTTGGAATAACCGAACCTGGTGGTGGTTCTGATGTTGCCCGGTTAAAAACTACGGCGCGAAAAGATGGTAATCACTGGGTGTTGAATGGCTCTAAAACGTTTATTACAGGTGCGATGCATTCTGATTATTTTGTTATAGGTGCTCGAACAGGAGGGGAGGGATTAGCCGGAATTTCTCTATTCTTTGTTGAGAGTAATACGCCTGGATTTTCTCGCACATCTTTAGAGCGTAAAATGGGATGGTGGGCCTCAGATCAGGCAACGCTCTATTTTGAAGATTGCCGCGTTCCAGCAGAAAACCTTATGGGTACGGAAAATTTTGGATTTATCCAGATCATGCAAAATTTCAATTATGAGCGCCTTGGTATGATTGCAGGAATGTTAGGTATGATGAAGGTTTGCCTCCATGAATCAATCAAATGGGCGCAAGAGCGTGAGACATTTGGCAAACCCATGATACGCCATCAGGTGATACGTCATAAAATCGCGGATATGTCTGCAAGAATTGACCAGACCGAAGCTTATCTGAACCAGATCTGTTGGATGGCTAATGAAGGTGAGATGCCTATAGCTGAAATTTGCAAGGGAAAATTCTCTGCCTCCAAGTCTCTTGAGTTTGTTTGTTCAGAAGCGATGCAAATTCTGGGTGGTGCAGGCTATATGCGGGGAAATCCGGTTGAGCGTTTTTATCGAGAAGTAAAAGTACAAGCAATTGGCGGCGGCTCAGAAGAGATCATGCGTGATCTTGCTGTGCGCCAGATGGGATTATAGGGAGGTAACGATATGGGCGAAACGAGAGATTTTGTTAGAGACTGGATAGCGCAGCATGCGACGGCTACACCTAATAAGCTTGCAGCAACAGATATTGCTAGTGGGCGCAGTTATACATATGCGCAGATGAATGAGCGTGTTGCGCGTGTTGCTGGAATGCTTACTGCTATGGGCATTCAAAAAGGTGATCGTGTTGGTGTTTACGCTTTGAACTCGACTGATTTTCTGGAGATAATTTTTGCGTGTTGGCGTATCGGTGCGATTGGTCTTGCGTTAAATTTTCGCTTAACCGCACCAGAACTAAAGTTTATTATTGATGATGCAGGCGCAGGCGTCATCTTTTCTGATAAAACCTTTACGCAAACAATTGACGAATTAAAAAAAGTCACTGACGTGAAAACGTGGATCTCGCTTGATGGTGTTGGTGGTGATACGCCTTACGAACAAGGGATTACGGAAGCAAATCCTGTTTGGGAGCGGGTTTATCAAGATCTCCATGAACAGTGTTTGTTGATGTATTCGTCAGGTACGACGGGGCGCCCTAAAGGTGTCATCATTACGCATGAAATGTTACTCTATTCGTGTATGAATTTGTTGGCATCTACACAATTCACATCGGAGTCAGTGAATATGGCGATGATGCCACTATTTCATATTGGTGGTTTCAATGTGTTTGCATTTCCTGCGTGTTATGCGGGCGCCTCTAATGTGATTATACGGATATTTGAACCGGAATTAGTATTGGATGTTATTGGTGATCAAAACCTTGGAGTAACGCATTTTTTGGGCGTGCCAGCAATTTATAATGCATTGCGTATGCATCCGAAGTCGAAAACGACAGATTATTCAAGCCTACAAATGAGTCTTGCTGGTGCAGAGGCTCTACCACAAGCGCTGGTTAAATGGGGGCTTGAATGCGGGCTTTATATTCAGGAAGGGTATGGTATGACAGAAAGTGCAGCTTCCAATACATTGCTACCGCGTGATGATATTTTGACAAAGCTTGGCTCCGCTGGGAAATCTGGCATGCATTCAGAAATGAAAATTGTTGGTGACGATGGGCAGGAAATGCCACGCGGAGAGCCGGGTGAGATATGGATGCGTGGACCATGTATTACTCCTGGCTATTGGAATCGTCCCGATGCGAATGATGAAAGCTTTGTCAATGGATGGTTTTGTTCTGGCGATATTGCTCGTCAGGACGAGGCTGGCTATTTTTATATCGAGGATCGCAAAAAGGACATGTATATTTCTGGCGGCGAGAATGTCTACCCTGCAGAAGTGGAAGATATTCTTTACCAGTTGGATGCCATTCGTGAAGTTGCTGTAATTGGTTTGCCTGATGACCAATGGGGTGAGGTCGGGTGTGCTGTTGTTGCTCTGAAAGAAGGCAAAGGTCTCAACCTTACAGATTTAAAGGTTCATTGCGGCGATAAACTCGCTAAATTTAAACAGCCTGCTCATATGGTTATCGTCAATGAGTTACCGCGTAATGCTACGGGTAAAGTATTAAAGTATGAGTTGCGCCAGAGTGTGCCTTCGTTATTAAAGAGCGATAGTTGATGAGTGCAAGAGCGCTACATACTAAACGCGAACGTATTGCTGAAAAAGAAACTCAGATTATTGATGCAGCAACGCGCATATTCTTGCATAAAGGGCATGACGGTACAAAGATGGTTGATATAGCGCGCCTTGCAAATGTCGCTGAAGGTACTCTTTATTTATATTTCAAAAACAAAGATGCGCTGCTGCTGGCAATCGTTACGGCACATTGGGAGCGGATTACAGCTGGCGCTATCAAATCTATTTCTGGAATAGAGTCACCAGTGGATCAGTTACGAGCCCATGCAAACTATCATTTGAATACCATTATGAAAGAATGGAAATTAATAGAATTAAGTTTTACCCTTTATTACTCTCACCGATCTAACGGGCATGATGTATTGCAGTATAAGCGACAATATACGCAAACATTTGATCGAATTTATCAACGCGCTGTTGATTGTGGCGCCGTTAAACCTTCTATGTCGTTGACGCTAGCGCGTGATATGTTTTTTGGAACATTAGAGTACTCGGCCCGTTCCTTACTGTTGCACGGGTGTAAGGGAGGTGAGGAAACAGTTGAACAATTGATGTCTGTGCTGATCTGCGAATGGGGGAATGATGGTGTCGGGAAAATTGACAACGCAAGATCTGACCTTGGTCAATTAACGCAACGCTTGGAACGCGCCGTCACTAAACTTGAAGGTAGTTCTCAAATTTTATCTTATGAAAATAATAGTGTTTGATCAAAATATTGAAAAAGCGAATCAGTTGAATCTCTAGAAGTCCTTATCATAGGGCCGGCTTTTTTGGTGTCTGTGCAGGTATCAAACTGCTTGAATCTGGGATCGATAATTTCAAAATATCCATTTTTTTGTTGTGGTTGTTTTTACGCTTGTCAATCAAATATTTTCTATCTGTATCATGATTAGTTCAAAATTCATGATGGCAGATATTGCCAGCGAATATGAATTAAAACCGGAAAATGTCAGGAGGGCATTCTCTTTTTTGCGATTATGTTTGCAGGAAAGGTAACATTCGAGATCGGTGGGTTTTGGCCGGAATTGACTTGGATGTTATTCACTTCCCAACCAAAGCTGAACCGGGAAATGTTGCTCCAGAAATTTTGAAAAATATGGGTTTGCTACTCACTACGTCGGTGGTGCTGCTTTGTTTGATTGTCATCATATTGTTTATTGGCTATCCAATCACCAGAAAAACTCACAAGGAAGCTCTTGCCCAACTTGAAATTCAGCGTGCCTCAAGTTCTTGATTTCAATAAAAGTTCATAGCATCATGCATTACGGGAAATTATCATGTCTTCAATAAACGAAACACCATTTCAGGATAAAACGGCCTTTGTAACAGGGGCTGCATCAGGGATAGGCCTTGCTGTGGCACGGTCATTTTGTTCTCGTGGTACATCAGTCATGATGGCTGATATTGATCATGATGCATTGCAAATGGCAGCGGTGTCATTGCGCGATGAGGGCGCGATTGTTGATACGGTCATCTGCGATGTTGCTAAGGATCAGGATATCCAGCGGTCAGCTGAAAAAACCATTTCTAGATTCGGGAAAGTGCATTTTGTCGTGAATAATGCAGGCGTAAGTCTTGGCGGGGTTACTGGCGAAATTCCCCTGGATGATTGGCGTTGGATTGTCGATATTAATCTTATGGGTGTTGTTTATGGCACTGAAATATTCACCCCTCTGATTAAAAAACATGGTGAGGGTGGGCATATTGTTAATACCGCCTCTATGGCAGGTCATTGGGGTGTGCCAACTATGGGGCCGTATAATGCAACAAAATTTGCTGTTGTGGGTTACTCGGAATCGCTCAGGCAAGAGCTTGCTGAACATAATATTGGTGTTAGCGCATTATGCCCTGGCTGGATCGCTACTAATATATATAAAAGTGGCAAAGATCGCCCATCTGTTGTGAATGGAAAAAACGCTGACATTGCACCCCAGGCATTGGAGCATGTTGCAGCTCTTGTGGATAACGGGTTTCCAGCAAGTGTTGTCGGGGAGCTTGTCGCGGAAAGTATTGTGGAAAACCGTGCAGCGATTTTTACCCATGAAGATATGAAACTTGCGATGGGAGCGCGTGCTGAGGCGTTGCTTCAGGATTATCAATCTTGTCTTGATAGTCCGACTCTTAATGGAATGTAATAATATCAAACTGATATGAAGATATCATGCTGGTTTTGTTGTCTGGGTTTTTACGCGCTCATGTGAGTCGAAAAATATTGTATAATCGTATCGTTGAAAGTGGCAGGTGTTTCGAAAAATATGGCGTGACCAGTATTTTTTATAGTTAGAACGATTACCTGTTCTGGGTATTTGTTTGAGTGCCAGTTGGCACAATCCTTTGGTTTTGCAATCTTGTCACCTTGTCCCTGGATAATGAATAAGGGACGAGCTCGGCCAGTAATCCAATCCTGATTTGATGTATTGTCAGTTGCTGCACCTTGTATTGTTGCTGTTTTCCAATGCCATCCAGTGAGCCAGTGGGGAGTATTTGAATTTTCAGAATGAAAAATGCGGCCTGGAGATCAGTAATATGGTCTGTAAGGGACAGATTGGGATCAAAACAATTGATTAACGGTTATTCCTAAACTGGGCCCACCGGGTTTTGCCGCGCTTACGGCTAAAAGTGTTAGGGCGCGTACCTGATCAGGGTAATGATGCGCAAAACTACAAACGACTCGATTTCCGAGCGTATGGCCAATCATGAAAATGGGATCAGTGGTTTTTGCATGATCAAGTACTGCCACGACACTACCCGCAAGATCATATAAATCTGGATTAGCTGCGGGGATGAAGAGCCAGTAATACGAAGTGCATTGTAATGATTGTTTTATATCCCGCGTTGCAAAGGCCATTAGCAAGTTCATTACCATGCTAGCTTCCCGCCCCGCGCTAGCTAGCATGGTAATGACAGGCCCATCCCCACAAACATAAATTCTATTGTTAGCTTCCTGTCAGCGTGGCGCCAATCGGCAAAACGCGGCGCACCGATTGCGATTCTAGCTAAATCATAACTGTTGAATTGAGTTAACATAGTGACGTTAGTATGGATGGCCAAGAGTTTTCATCAAT
>CAZGVP010000164.1:0-6536 GCA_964529135.1 uncultured Caulobacterales bacterium
AGGCAAGTAACCCGGTCTAGTGTGATCATTACACCAACATATACTGGATGCCCGGCGACCGCAGTGATTGAGCAATCGATACGCGAAGTATTGGATGCTAACGGCTTTAGTGATGTGTGTGTGAATACTGTCCTTGCTCCGCCATGGACTACCGACTGGATCAGTGAGGCAGGTCGTGAGAAATTATTAGATTATGGAATTGCTCCGCCTCCTAGAGGGGATGGTCGTGGTGTGTTGCGTGAGCCAACCCCAACCTGTTGCCCACAATGCAGATCATCTCATACGGAAGAGATTAGCCGGTTTGGTTCTACACCATGTAAGGCGCTGATGCGATGCCTTGATTGTGGTGAACCTTTCGATCGATTTAAATGTATTTAATGGAATAGATTCATGGAACAATTTCATGCCCTTCAAGTAAGTGATATTCGCCGCGAAACGCCAAGTTCCGCATCAGTTGCGTTTATAGTTCCTGATGAGTTGAAGGATTTTTATCAGTTTAGAGCAGGGCAGTACCTGACGTTTCGAACTATCATTGATGGGGAGGATATAAGACGGAGCTATTCGGTTTGTGTTGCGCCTACAGATAATGAGTTGCGCGTTGCGGTTAAGCATTTATCGGGCGGCGTATTTTCCACATTCGTAAATGAACATCTTAAGGTTGGTGACACAATTGAGGTGGGAGCGCCTGAAGGCAGGTTTTGTCAAGATTTTAACCCGAATAAGTCTCGTCGTTATGTTGCATTCGCCGCTGGTTCCGGCATCACGCCAGTACTGTCGCTGATGCGCATGGCTCTAGCGGTTGAAAGCGAAAGCAGTTTCACATTGTTTTATGGAAATCGCGGCTCTGTTGATATCATGTTTCTTGATGGATTATCCACCTTGAAAGATATATACCCTGAAAGATTATCAATCTATCATATTCTTTCTCGTGAAGAGAGTGAATTTCCTATCCTTTCCGGGCGTCTTGATGCACCGCGTATACAGGAGCTACTTACTCAGTTTGTGCCAGAGCCGGCGTTTGTAGAGCGATATTTTATTTGTGGACCTGAAGCGATGATGGATGCTGCTGAAACAGAATTATCAACGCTCGGCGTAACAACTGAAGCAATTTGTATAGAACGGTTTGGCGCTACCTTATCAGACGATGAGAAAGCCAAGCTTGCCGAGCGTGTTGAGCAGGCTGCCGGGGCGATGATGGCAATCACCCAGGATGGTCGCCGCATTCAAGTGCCGTTCCGAACTGAAGCTGGCAATGTACTTGATGCTGTGCGTGCGGCGGGGTTACCTGCGCCGTTCTCTTGTAAAGGCGGTGTATGCGCTACATGCAGGGCAAAGATCACAGAGGGCAAAGTGGAAATGGCTATCCATTATGGGTTGACCGATGATGAAATTGCTCGCGGTCATATTCTTACATGTCAGGCAGTTCCAATCACGGATAAAGTTTCCATTACCTATGATGTTTAAACCGATTGTTTTTTTCTGGATTGAATTGCTCCCATAGATAGGCACCTGATAAGGTATCCGATTATGAGCAGGGCGTTGGTTTAATGATTAAGGATATAAAAAACTCTATTCTGGCAGACCTGCGCGATCTTTCTGTGACGTGGCAAAAGGCATTATCATCAGAACTTGAATCTGACTATTTTACTGAGATGATAGAAGTCTTGGACACCGAGAGAGATAATGGTGTTGTTATCTATCCGCAGCCTAACAATATTTTCCGCGCCTTAAGAGTAACTAATATAGAAGATGTTCGTGTGGTTATCTTGGGGCAAGATCCATATCATGGAGAAGGTCAGGCGATGGGGCTTTCTTTTTCTGTGCCAAGCGGGATACGGGTACCGCCTTCGCTAAGGAATATTTTTAAAGAGATTAAAAATGATATTGGTCAGGAACCACCAAGTAGCGGCAACCTTGGTCGATGGGCTGAGCAAGGTGTTTTTCTTTTAAACACCGCATTGACTGTGCGTGCCAACGAGGCGGGATCACATAGTAAAATTGGCTGGCATCGATTTACCGTTGAGGTGATAAAAATCCTCAACCATGAGTGTAGTAATGTGGTTTTTCTACTATGGGGAAATCATGCTATAGGAAAAGAAAAATTGATTGATAAAAGCCAGCACCTGATATTAAAGGCGCCACACCCTTCCCCTCTATCTGCACACAGGGGCTTTTTCGGGTGCAGTCATTTCTCGAAAACCAATGCCTATCTTGAGGAAACCGGACAGCTACCAATTGCTTGGTAGTATGGTCTATCTTAATACCTCTGCCAGAAAATCTGTACACGTATTCCAGGAGCGTTCGTCGGAAATCGGGTTATATACCGTGCCGAAATTCGGGTTTTGGGCTGCGGGGTTGGTGAACGAGTGCATGGTATTTCCATAGGTATGTAATTGCCAATCTGCGCCTGCTTGTGTCAATTCCTCACCAAGCGTGACCGCGTCTTCTGGTTTTGCCATTGGATCATCCCAACCGTGGAAGGCGATAACCTTAGCGTTGATTTTGGTGCCTTTCGTATTGTCTGGTGCATTAAATAAACCGTGAAAACTGGCAACACCGCCAATTTTGGTGCCGATGCGGGCTAGGTCAAGAACACACAAGCCACCAAAACAATATCCTAATGCAGCTGTTTTTTCAGGGTCTGTTTCTGGTAAGTCACGAGCTGTTTCAAAAGCTGTGGTCAACCGGGATTGTAACATTTTACGATCCTTCATGAACGGGGTCATGAGCTTTTCGTTTTCTTCGTTGTTACTACCAAGAATACCCTTCCCGTATAGGTCCAGGGCAAACCCGGCATAACCAAGGCCCGCAAGCTTTTTTGCAATGCCTATCTCGAAGTCAGCTCGCCCAGCCCATGCATGAGATACCATCACTAATGGTCGTGGTGTGGTTTGGGCATCATCTATAGCGAGTATGCCTTCAAGTAATGTTCCGTTATGTTCATACTCTACGGTACGGGTGATAACAGGCATTTGAAAACTCCTTTTTAGAATCTGGGTATGGAAAATTTAGTCAGAGACAGATCCAATACGAGCAATTTTCAGTGTATTGGTTTTGCCTGGGCGGCCAAAAGGATAGCCTGCGACGATGATCATCCTGTCGCCTTGTTCACCACCGGAATTGAGGGCGAGTTGATCAGCCTTGTTAATCATCTCATTAAAGTCTTCGATATCTTCAGTGACGCCCGGTGCCAGACCCCAAAAAAGAGCAAGCTGTCGGGCAACATTAATATCAGGTGTTGCTCCGACCACGAGACAATTGGGTCTGTCACGGGAGAGACGCTTTGCTGTTGAACCGGTTTTTGTATATGCAATGGCAAGGCGGCAATCAAGAACTTCAGCTATACGTCTAGCCGAAAGTGTAATTGCATCGGCGGTGGTATAACCGTCATCTTGTTCATGCAGGACATCATACCCGGCACTGCTTTGATCTTTTTCTGTAGCCTTAATGATCCTGTCCATGATCGCAACCGCTGAGGAAGGATGGCGTCCAACGGCTGTTTCTGCGGATAACATTACAGCATCCACCCCCTGATAAACTGCGTTCGATACATCTGATGCTTCAGCGCGAGTTGGCGCAATAGATTCAACCATGGATTCAAGCATGTGCGTCGCAACGATAACCGGTTTGCCGACCTTGCGACATTGACGAATGATCTGTCGTTGGATTAATGGAACATCTTCTGCCGCACATTCAACACCAAGATCACCGCGAGCAACCATAACTGCATCAGATAAAGCGATAATGCCGTCAATGGTCTCAACGGCAGACGGTTTTTCAATTTTAGATATGATCCCGATCTTATCACCGATCAGAGCTCTTGCCTCTGTTACATCTTCGGGACGTTGAACAAATGAAAGGGCGATATAGTCCACGCCAATTTCGAGAGCGTGAGCAAGGTCTGCACGGTCTTTTTCTGTGAGCGCTGAAATAGGAAGCTCCCTGCCAGGAACGTTAATGCCTTTTCTATTGGTTAGCATGCCTGGCGTATCTGCCCGGGCAATTATTGTATCACCATTTCGTTCTGTGACAGTGACTTGGAGCTTACCATCGTCAAGCTTGAGAATGTCGCCTTCGTCAAGGACGCTCAAAAGCTCTTTGTGCGGTATGGGAATCTTTTGTGCATCGTTACTTTCTGTGGCTAATATCAACTGATAGTTTTTGCCATATTCCAGCTTGATGCCATCATTTTTGAGGACACCGGTTCGTATCTTTGGCCCTTGAAGGTCAGCAAAAACGCAAATGGGTGTACCATTACGTGCCTCTATCTCGCGCAGGGAAGTCATGACCTCTGCCGTTTTTGTGTGATCACCGTGACTCATATTAAGGCGAAAAACATCAACACCAGTTTTGTGAAGCATTTCCAGCATTGGCGGTGACCAACTTGCGGGCCCAACAGTGGCAACGATTTTACAAAAGCGGTTGCGAGTCATAGCAAGATTTTCCTGTTGAATTTTTATACACGATGCCAAGGCTGGGCTGAACCGGATGGTCAGTCAATTCTTATTGTAGGTGCACAATTTAACGAGCGCGACCAATAACGTGCGTACATTTTTCATGGAATATTTGAAAGGGATTTTACGCATAAAAAAAGCCGCCTCAAGAAATGGGCGGATTTTTAGAAGAATTTAAGGTAATCTAGCGTAGCGGAGAGCGATTTTTTGCTAGAAAAGATGAAGCACCTTGTCCGTTAGCACCATTGCTGATGGCATTGACGGAGCGTGCATTTGTATCATCAGTTATATCATTAGAATAATCTGTCGAGCGAAAAGAGCTTGCTTCTGTCGAGGCGGTATTCCCGTCGAGTGACGAAGATGGTACTGGCCTTGGGGCTGACTTGTTCGGGCCACCAGAGACGGGACGATCAAAAGCTTTTGAGGCATCGTCTGCAAGTGGATCTTCGGAATGTCTGCAATTTCCGTCAAAATGAGCGCCGGGTTCAACTGACAGGGACGAATGCATAATGTCACCTTCAATGTGAGCTGTCGCGGCCAATGCAACATTGCGTGCACGAACCATGCCTTCTACTCTGCCACGGACGGTTACGGCTTCGCAGGCAACCTCTCCTTTTACAGATGCTTTTTCACCAATAATCAGGGATGCTGCCCTGATATTTCCGCTTATATTGCCATCAAATTGAACTTCACCTGTAGAAATCAAATTACCGTCAAGGATTACATCAGTTGAAATGAGGGAGGGGACACCTGGGGATTTCATATTACTGGACCTTTTTGACGAAGATTTACTATGACTATTTTGTTTTGCAGGAGAAGCTGTTTGAGCCTGAATGGGTTGTAATTCAGCATTGGCAGGCTTTATAGCAGGTTTGTTACTATTAGCGGTGTTGTTTTTCTTAGCTTTCGAAAACATAGCGTCCGGCCTCTATGAAGCGTTCAGGGTTTTGTGGTTCACCATTATACAAAATTTCGTAGTGAATATGCGGTCCAGTTGAACGTCCACTGGACCCGAGTTCACCTATCTTATCATGAAGATTGACCTTTTGTCCCTTTTTCACCGACAATCGGCGCAAATGCGCGTAACGTGTGATAAATCCGTTACCATGGTCGATCTCAATAACCCGGCCATATCCCCCTCTAGTACCGGCGAAACGTATCACTCCGCGGGCTGTCGCGGTTACAGGAGAGGCCCAGGCTGCATGGAAATCAAGGCCATTATGCTGGGCAAGGCGACCGTGGAAGGGGTCTTTACGGAAACCAAAGCGACTTGTCATGCGACGACTGGATATGCTTGGGCTGGAAAGAGGAATCCGCTCAACGACGCTTCGTAAATTCTCCAATTCATTCAAAACGCTAATAGCCCGGTTAACCCGGTGAATGAAAACAGGAGACGCAGTATCAAGATTGGCTACATCGATAAAGGGTCCACCCTGGGCAAAAGCGCTATTGACGATCTTTGGCGAGGTCAGGAACCGTTCTGAGCGAATGCCAGTAGCATTAAGTACATGTTTTAGCTCTTCTGCTTCATGGGTCGCTGATTCCTCAAGTTCTGCCAGCAACAATAATTGTTCGGTATAGAGTTGCGTCGCTGCTGTCTCGAGATTGTCTACAGCTTCTGCATTTTGCCGGTTTCTCCGAATTTCAACACGAGTATTCGCAGCCTCACGGCTCGCGGCATTGCGAAGTTTTTGGCTACGGGATTGACGCGGTGTGGGTTCACCAGGTTGCACATCAACCATGACGCGGTTGGTGTTAACTGGTTTCTTGCCATCGGGAGTCCCGGCTTGAGAGAGTTTATCGGAGAGGGCAACAAGATCTGAATTGACTGTAGATTTGCGCGAAACGGCTGTTTTCAACATCTGATGGCGGCCAGCCAACTCGTCCAATGCGTCCTTGTAATTCTTTTGAAGGACTACATTTTGAGTGTTAACTTCATCATAGGCTCTTTTTTGTTCGAGCATGTTGCGTTGATAATTACTGGACATCAATCGCGATTCTTGCTCTGCGGCGACGATGATTTGTTCTTTAAAAACAACGTACTGTTGAATATGCCACCCACAGCAAAGCGGCCATGGCAAT
>CAZGVP010000165.1:0-6535 GCA_964529135.1 uncultured Caulobacterales bacterium
CCACAATAGGATCACCAGTACGAAGTGCAAATCCATTGGTAAAAGAACTATCAACCTGTGCTTTCCGATCTGTGTATGCAACACCAACCAGTAATCCAAGTGATCTGTCGTCATTTGCCCAAGAAGCAACGCCATCTATTTGTGGGCCGACCTGATCACGAAGTGTATCGTAGATACCTGCTGCAGAGAATGCGAGTTTATTACCAACATCCAAAGGACGCGCTGTAATAATATTTACCTGCCCGGCAATACCACCTGCTTGACGCTCTGGCGTTGTTGTTTTTAATACATCCAAACGCTGGGTTATATTTGAAGATAATACATCGAATGAAAATTCACGACCTGGATTATCTGTAGCGATTGTTCGTCCATTAACAAAGACACCAACAAATTCTGGACCAAGGCCACGAACTGTAACAAACTGACCTTCACCACCTGAACGGTCAATGGCAACGCCAGTAATCCGTTGTAAAGATTCAGCCAAGTTTGTGTCTGGAAACTTACCGACATCTTCTGCAGAAATTGAATCAACAACCTGATCCGCATTTCTCTTCACGTTAATCGAATTTTGCAAACTGCCGCGAATGCCCGTAACAACGATTTCATCGTCAGTATCTTGCGCTATAGCCTGCCCCGACGCCAGAATGGCAATAGAAGCAGTTCCTAGTAATAAACCCCTCATCTGTTTCATGGTTTCCTCCTTTACAGATTGGTTTCTTGAAGTTGGGCGATTTTCCGCCCCCTTATTCACCCTGCCTCTTCAAAAACGACATTGTGAAATTCCTTTTGAGTTTCATGTTTTGGATCGTGAGAATTCTCTGAGATAAAGTCCTGTTTGCCTCCCGACACAATATCTCTCTGGTTAAATTCACGCTGGAACCAAACCGAAAAAGCATCAATTTCATTTTGCGTCATATGCAGGCTCAATTTAGACCGACGCCAAAGCACGTCCTCAGGTTTTGTTACAAACTCGTGTTTCACCAGATATCTGACTTCCAGCTCATAAAGCCCTGCGCCAAACGCCTGTCCCATGGTTTCAACAGAGCTATGGTCGGCTAAAACTGTATGAATTTTCGTGCCATAAGCTCGAAGCAGGCGATGCAGTACCTTTTCCGGGATGTTAGGCCATTGCGTCAAACATTTAGCTTGAAATGCCGCGAAGTCAGCATTGGCAATGTCACCACCCGGTAAATGACGGTCTCTTGTCCATGGGCCAGGGGTTGGCGGTAATAGACTTGGCTCCAATTTATCAACTGCCTGCTCAGAAAGCTTGCGATACGTTGTGATTTTACCGCCAAATATTGAGAGTATTGGCGCACCCTTATCAGCAGGACTAAGATCGAACACATAATCGCGTGTAACAACGGAAGCATTCTCTTCCTGGTCGTCATATAATGGCCGGACGCCAGAATAAGACGTAACAATATCACCTTTTGTCAAAGGCACTTTGAAGTACTCATTGATAATATCGAGAAGATAAACCGTTTCTTCATCAGAGATTTCAGGCTTGCCCTCATCTTGAGAGAAGGCCACATCAGTTGTCCCAACCAACGTAAAATCTTTTTCATAAGGAATAGCAAAAACGATCCTATCATCGGAATTCTGGAGGATATAAGCATCATCTCCCTCAAACAATTTCCGAGTGATTAAATGACTGCCCTTAACCAAGCGCAGATTGTTCCGATTTCGCTTTCGATCTGTGTAGTGAATAACATTGTCGACCCAAGGCCCAGCTGCATTCACTATCGCTTTAGCACGGATTGTACTTTCAGACCCATTTTGATCAACCAGTATGGCTTTCCATAGATCACCTTCACGCTTGATGTCCTTACATTCAGTTCGAGTAAGGATAGTAGCGCCCTTTTGGTGAGCATCTACGGCATTCAACACAACAAGCCGTGAGTCCTCTACCCAGCAATCTGAATATTCAAACCCAAACCTGTAACTATCTTTCATGATGCTTCCATGCGAGGAAGTGGCGAAATCACGTTTTGTCGTGGGTGGGAGAAGCTTGCGCCCACCAAGATGGTCATAAAAAAACAAGCCCAACCGTATCAACCAAGCCGGGCGCAAGCCTTTATGATGGGGTAATACGAACCGTAAAGGCCATATGATATGAGGCGCAGCTCGTAATAATACTTCTCTTTCAATAAGGGATTCGCGCACCAGCTTGAATTCATAATGTTCTAGATAACGCAGCCCGCCATGGATCAATTTAGTACTTGAAGAGGAAGTATGTTCTGCAAGATCATCTTTCTCACAAAGAACAACTTTTAAACCACGTCCAGCAGCATCACGCGCAACACCGGTGCCATTCACACCACCACCTATTACAAGAATGTCTACACTATCGCTCAATGGATGCCCTTGGGATGCCCTTGCCCAGAATATTTTAAGATTGTTTACCAGTCATTCAGGTGTTCGTAAACGAATATTTCAATGTTCGATAATGGTTAACAAAATATTTTCTTGTGCGGTGCGATTTCATTTACCTTGAAACGGCTAGAAACATAACAAATGGTGGGTTTTTTATATTGCGCTGCGATGTAAAATGGGGGTTAGTAGAATTCTGATTAGTTTCCAAGTGTATCTAATTTACTATAAAACTTCAAGTTTATCTATAAACTGCATTAAACACTCTTCAAAGTTCGAATCAGAAAATTTCTGTCATTTCTTCAATCACAACCTTGGCTGGCACGCTCTAAACCAAGCCAGACCTGCCCATGGCCAAGAATTTCTCGTGACGAGCCTTTCGAATTTCATTATCAGACATATCATCAAAATCATGGATAGAGGATTCCACTGCATCCCCAAGTCGCTCAACAGTTAATGCCATATCACGATGAGCCCCACCTGCAGGCTCCTCGATAATACTATCTATCACACCTAGATCTTTTAAATCTTGCGCAGAAATCCGCATTGCTTCGGCTGCGTCAGCAACCTTGCTTGCCCCCTTATCAGCGGTATTATTCCACAATATTGATGCACAACCTTCTGGCGATATAACGGAATAAACAGAATGCTCCAGCATCAAAATACGGTTAGCACTTGCTAATGCTACAGCCCCTCCCGAGCCTCCTTCACCTACAATCGCTGAGATAATGGGCACACCAACAGTCAAGCATTTTTGCGTGCACGTTGCAATTGCTTCTGCTTGCCCGCGCTCTTCCGCACCGCGCCCAGGATATGCCCCTTGCGTATCAACCAGTGTAATCACCGGCAAACCAAAGCGATCTGCCATATCCATTAAGCGTATGGCCTTGCGATAGCCTTCTGGATTAGCGGATCCGAAATTATGCTCAACACGAGTTTTAGTATCAGACCCCTTTTCATGCCCTATGAGCATTACCGAACGGCCGCGAAAACGAGCGGGCCCTCCCATAATAGCACGATCTTCTCCAAAGCGTCGGTCACCAGCCAATGGTGTAAAATCTTCTACCATCATTTTTACGTAATCTGAAAAATGAGGTCGCGCGGCATGTCGGGCCACTTGAGACTTTTGCCAGCGAGAAAGTTTTGAATAAGTATCTAATAACAATTGGTCAGCTTTGGATTGAAGCCGGCCTATTTCTTCAGCAACATTGACCTCACCATCACCATCTACGGCACGTAAATCTTCAATTTTGCCTTCAAGTTCAGCAATCGGCTTTTCAAAATCGAGATAAGTACGCATGGGACCTCACAAAGAAAAATTCTCATTGAAATGTTGATATAAGCTTGAACCGTATCCAGGCAAGCATAACGATCATCATCAATTTCGTCTGTTGGGTTTCAAACTTGGGAGTAGGCCAGTATCCGGATTCGCGCGAACATTGCGTGGTACACTGGATGAAGCTTTAGGAGTAGTAGCTTTCCAGGCATTTTGAAAGGCAAATTTTCGTCGAATATCATCAAGCCCAGCGATAATAAACGCTCGCTCCATAACAACAGATTGCACCGGATGTATGCCAGCTTTTTCCTGATCAGATAATGCCAGAGACGCAAGCGCAGCCTGTCCTAATTTCTTTCGACCATTACCATCACCCATCGCGGCATCGAAAACTGTTTCGGTAACTCTAGCCGGCAAAGCTGCATCTTCGCCGGGCATTTTAATAGCCGCGCTATGGTCAGTTTTATGTCCGCCAGTCAATGCGATACCCGCACTCTCTGCTACTATTGCCGCAGTAGCCAGATCAAGATTTTGCAGTAAATTTGTGAGGTTCATAAACTCAAGCGTCAGCTCATCACCTAGACTTGTTATATCATCATCCCCTTTCATGCCAAGAAGCCACCGCCCAGCCCCCTCTCCATCGCCCACACTCATGCGAGATAATGCGTAGCGTGCAGCATCTTGGGCAGGGATAAGCGCTCCTTCAAGGTTAGCCACTTCGCCAGCATAAAGGTTGTTGAGAGAAAATTTATGGTCAAAGCCTACCCCTGCCCCTAACGCTGCGGCAATCAGAGCTGCCTTATCACGTAAGAACTCAGGAGCATTCATTGCCTGAACCACTTGCCAGACAATTACATCAGTTTGCGGGTTTGTTGGGTTGCGCCGCAATACTCCTATGGGATCATCAAGAAGGGCAATATCAATAGAAATGGATGACAATAGAGCGCCAAACTCACGCCCTGTCATCAACCCCATCGCCATGGCACGGCGTGCCGCCAAGATACGAATATCTAAACTAAGGTCACTATCATCTACCAATGCTCGGACAACTGACCCTTCAGCGTCCTTCAACACACCAGGAGCAATAGTTGCTCCCAACTGACGTGTTACAGCAAGCTCCAGAACAGTTTTAGGAAAAAGCGGTTTTGCCGGGCGAAAACCGGTGACCATAGCCGTCAAGAATTCTTCGTCACGTATTTCAAGCAATCCCTGATCACGCAAAAGACTCAAAGTCAGATCCGCAGCATCTCTTTCTCCAGATAGGGAATAACAAAAAGCACGAAGTTTTACCCAAAAAGGATCACCTCTGTCAGTGGTAAGTCCAGCTCCTCGGGTGCAAGCGTCTACTTCTTTTTTTTCAAGCAGATCTGCCAATGCGAGAGCTTTACCAGTAAAAGGGTCATTCCGGGGGGCATCTGAAAGGCTGGCGATAGTTTGCGCTTCTTCAATAAACCCTGCATTCACCAGTGCCAGAAGTTTCTTTCCACCGAGCGATTGTCTCGAAATTTGGGATGAGTTGGATGTTGATGATTGCCCGGATGATAATAACGTTCGCCTTAATGCCTCACCAATAGCGGGTAATGATGGTCGCGACGGCGTTTGATCCAGCAAAAAGCTAAGAGTTTCCGGGGTAGAGCCCTGCCACAATGTTATATCAAGAGCGCCTTCCTGCCTGGAAAGAGTACCTGTAGCAAAAGCATCTTTCGTCAAAGATTGAGTTTCAATAATGTCTGACAAAACCACCTGCGCAATCGCTTGAGGCAAAGTAATTAACAACAGTAGGCTAACCGGCGTTAACAGTCTGGCTGGCCTAAAAAATCTAGATAAAGTTGATCTAATCATCAGTTGCCTCATTGATTTCCACATCGGTTTCAATGGTTTTCGTTTCAGGTTCGAGCATTTGGCCATAAATCAACAAGCCAATAAGGCTCAAAACCAGTATAGCGACGATGCCTAGGATAAAACGCAATGCCTTGAAACTCCACTCACGAAAAAAGCCCAAATGGGCCATAAAAATCGGAATCCGCTCCGAATCTCAAAAACAGAATAAAGGAAGTATACCTGCGAATGTCAAAACTTCCGATGCAAATCGTGAGTTTAATTCACTTAGTATCGCATATCGTGGATTTTTTTTCGTTTCAACCTCGCCAAGACTGGCGAAATGAGACAATGGCACTTACATACCATAAGGGCGATGGCAGGAAAAAAGACCATAAAACCAGTATTTGATTGTACTGTCCCTATTGTGTTGGTGGGGATGATGGGGGTTGGGAAAACCACCATAGGGCGAAGACTTGCACCCAAATTAGGACTCCCCTTCCATGATGCAGATGAAGAGATTGAGCACGCTGCAGGAATGAAGGTTAGCGATTTGTTTGAACGCCATGGTGAAGAATACTTCAGGCAAGGTGAGGCTCAAGTGATCCGAAGATTATTGGAAGGCCCCCCGCTTGTTCTTGCGACAGGTGGCGGCGCTGTTCTCAACAAGGCAACACGACAACATATAAAAAAACACGCCCTTTCTATCTGGTTACGCGCGCCTATTCCGACCATCGTTGAACGAGCGTCTCGTAGACCCACCCGTCCTTTACTAAAAACCGGAGATCCTGAAGAAATTATCAGGAACCTGCTGGAACAACGTTCCCCATTTTATGCCGAAGCCGACTGCCATATAGATAGTATCCCGGGGCCCCATTCCAAAACAGTCAATGCCATTATCAATATCATAAAAGGCCGAATGGAAAATCAACCCAACAAAGCATCAGCCTCTCTTCCAAATGGCACTCATGGGGCTGGATTATAATGAACAATATCACTCTCCCCGTTCGGTTTAACCCATCCACACCACAACAATATGATATTATCATTGGCAATAACATTCTGAAA
>CAZGVP010000166.1:0-6526 GCA_964529135.1 uncultured Caulobacterales bacterium
GAAAAGGCTTCTCGCAACACAAATAACAATCAAGATGATGGTCGGTAATAATTATGGCATCCTCACCATCAAACCTTCATGAATATTCTGTCTCCGAACTTTCTGGCGCGTTAAAAGGCATTGTTGAGGACAATTTCTCGCTTGTCCGTGTGCGCGGGGAGTTGGGCCGGGTGGTGCGGGCAGCGTCGGGGCATATGTATCTTGACTTGAAAGATGAGCGTGCAGTTGTAAACGGTGTCATCTGGAAAGGTAATGCCGGCCGACTTAAAATCGACCCTGAGCAGGGAATGGAAGTTGTCGCCACGGGTAAGATGACAACTTTTCCCGGCCAGTCGCGTTATCAGATCATTATAGATAGCCTTGAACCTGCCGGTGTCGGTGCGTTAATGGCGCTGTTTGAAAAACGCAAACAGCAACTCGCGCAAGAGGGACTGTTTGCAGAAGAACGAAAGCAGGAACTACCCTATTTGCCGGGTGTAATTGGTGTTGTTACCTCGCCATCCGGGGCGGTTATTCGCGATATCCTACATCGTCTTCGCGAAAGGTTTCCATCTCGCGTACTGGTTTGGCCAACGCTGGTTCAAGGTAAGCAAGCAGAAAAGCAAATTGTTGCTGCTATTAATGGGTTTAACAAGCTTGAGCCCGATGGTGATGTGCCCCGTCCTGATGTAATCATTGTGGCGCGAGGCGGTGGGTCTTTAGAGGACTTGTGGTGTTTTAATGAAGAGGCCGTAGCAAGGGCTGTTGCTGCCAGTGATATCCCGCTTGTTTCAGCGGTGGGCCATGAAACAGATACCACGTTGATTGATTATGTTGCTGATCAGCGAGCGCCGACACCAACAGCGGCTGCGGAAATTGCGACACCTGTGCGCGCTGACCTTTTGTCAGAGCTTTTGAATAAAGAGCGCCGGCTTGTAGATGCTCATACCAGGATGATGGAAACTGCACGGTCTGGATTTAAAGCTGCAGTTCGGGGCCTGGGAAATCCAGAAGACATTCTTGGTGCGAATGAGCAGCGTTTGGATCGTGCAACAGACAGGTTAACCAGTGGCCTGAGAGCACGCCTTGATGGAGCAGGGCATATGTTCGCGCGTGTTTCGGGGCGTGTCTCGCCCGGTATGCTTGCCGCAGGATTTGAAATGCGTGATGGACGATTGCTGCGGGCAGCGGGTCAATTACAAAACACCATGCGCCGAGTGATTGAGCGTCGTGCTGATCGTTTGCAAGGGATTGTGCCGGGTTCCAGCTTTATTCGAAACATGGCTGATCATGGTGCAAAGCAGTTATTGCAATTTAACAAACGTTTGAATGTTGCTGCTGGACAAGGAATTGGTCGTCATACAGATCGACTTTTAGCTATAGAAAAAATCCTCTCAACTTTGTCACACCATAATGTGCTGGCGCGGGGCTTTGCCCTTGTGCGCGATGAAACAGGGGCCTTGTTGCGATCTGCCAGCGATATTGAGGTTGGTGCGTCGGGATCTGTTGAATTTGTAGACGGGCAAAGAGGAGTTGATTTTGGGCAGCTGAAGAAAAGTAAAGAAAAACGATTGATGGTTGGAAAGGATTCTAATTCTTCCAAACCATTGTCGCCCTCAAAAAAATCACCTCAGGCGAAAAAGAAATCCACGCCCATCGAAGCAAAGAAACAAGCCAATCTTTTTGATCAATAAAGTGTCTTTTGGCAAAATATAGTTATACCTTCTACGGCGTTCTCATGAGAGATGCAGCGGCTCCGCGCGTTGAAAAAAATATTAGCCCTTCTGTCAGGGAGCTAATGAGAACAGATAACATGCGGGCAAACATTTCTTCGGAGTCATGGTTTTGCTCTGCGTGGCTGAGATGTTGATCTTCTTAGTTTCAACACGTTAGCATAATTCGGGATCATTTATCTTTAAAAATTCAATCTGATCCTTGAAATGGCGATATACGGTTCGCTCAACTGCGGCAGTACAAACCATGACGCCCCGCTTTCCTAACAACCCGTATACTGTCTAAAAGCTTACTACCAGAGTGCCATATATACATGGTACGACATGGTTTGGCGTTGCGCTCGGGCATAGCCTCATGAAATAGTCGGCGATGCCGAATTTCATGGCTGAGGGTTTCCTCAAGCCATGGAAGCAGTTCTGGATATTTATTACGAGCTTGAAATATTGTGCGGTGTAAATTGCCATCGCACCATGTTCACCAGAATGATTGACCCGCAAGATACGGCTAATGATTCGTTCGATATCTTCGCTCGTTTTATGCAAGCTTATTCTCCAAAACTCCCGGCAGCTCCTGGAAATACTACGGGACTTTCTGTACCATCATCAGCCACAGATACGACACCAAAGTAATAATTATCGATCACAACATTTTCCAATGTGAACTCTTTTACGTCGCCTACATAACGGCTCCAGCGCCACTGATTATCATCGGTTAGGCGCCAGTAGATTTTGTAGCCTTTAAGATTGCGAGCAGCTTTTCCGTCAGGGCGTGCCCATTTCAATGTTGTGGAAGGTCGGACTGCTCCTTCTATGGTAACATTAGCAGGAAAAGGGGCAGACAAGGCGGCTGAGGCAAGCGTGACAATATTTAACGCGGTGAGCTTGCGCGCATAATCAGCATTCACACCATCAATTGTATCACCGTAGGTCACGCCATCTTCGGTGCGTAAGTCCTGGTGCTGACGATCATAATGCTCATGTGTTTCCATAATGCGAACGCCTGGGAAGCCGGCTTCGTTAAATGGTCGATGATGACCGCCACGGCCGAACCTGTCCAGGCGATATATCATCATAACATCAAGATTGGGGATATATTGATCTGCAAGCTGATCGATATAACGGGCAAGATTGCGCGATGGGCTATCGACTTCACCACCGGTAAACCGCCTGATTCTTGCCTCTTGCGGGGTTTCAGTGGCGCGTGTGCCTTCAGAAAATACTCGTGCGACGGTGTTATCGATAACTCCGTCAATGCCTGTGATGTTGGAAATCATATCATTGTTGAGAACGCCTTTAATGCGCCAGTCATTTTCCTTTGCGTATTCAGCCAGGATTTTACCGCCAAAAAGGCCCTGTTCTTCACCAGACAAACCTGCATAAACGATAGTGCCCGGAAATTTATATTTTGACAGCACGCGGGCTGCCTCAATGGTTCCTGCAAGGCCGGAGGCATTATCATTCGCGCCGGGGCTGTCGGATGTGCCATCGAGAGGATCGGAGACCCGGCTATCAATGTCGCCCGACATCATGATGACCCTGTTTGGATCTTTTGAACCGCGTTGGATTGCAATAACATTAACTATCTCAGTACGGTCGGGGATACGAGGTTCGCCTTCCACAAAACCGGAAACGTAAATTACTTCCAGACAACCACCGCAGTCTTTTGAAATTTTTTCAAATTCTGCTTTTACCCAGCGCCTGGCTGCGCCAATGCCTCGGGTTTGTGATATTGTATCAGATAATGTGTGCCGCGTGCCAAAATCTACCAATTTTTGAATGTCATTTTGCAAGCGTTCTGCGGATACTGCCGCAACTTGATCATGGAGGCGCTGATCATCGCCAGCCAAAGCGCTGCTGCTGGGTAGAATCGTTGATAACAGCGATATAGTGGTAGCAATTAGTGTTGAGGGTTTTTTCATGGGGGAAGCTCCGATTTTTGTGTTGGCAGCAGGGTTTGCTTACCCGATTTGTTCATAAACAGGAAATAGAAGTTAACGGTTTGTTATAATGCGATGCGATCTTGCAACAGCTATGTCCTTAATACAGTGCCGAAACGGGAATTATGCAAAAAAACCCTATATCTTGGTTCTTAAACCCGCTACTCATTACCAAATACCCAGCTTCTCGCGGGCTTTGGGCCTGCGCATGATTTAAGACCACATACCGTTAACACCCGAGGAGGGGACTAATGAAACTCAAGACATTTTTTTTAGCCAGTGCTGCTGCTATGGTAAGCGCAGCTGGTGCTCAGGCTGATACGTATAAAGGCCTTTATGGGGCAATCGGCGCAGGGCTAAACGAGGTACAAGAAGACCGTGATTTCGAAACACCTAACATTGGTGGCAGCGTCTTACCTCAGCTAGACTCTGAATTAGATTACGATAATGGCATTGGCGTATATTCCGCACTTGGGTATGCTTGGGGTAATTCCTGGCGTACTGAGCTGGAATTTAGCTATCGTGATAATGATGCTCGTCACATTGCGCCTGACCTGATTAATGGTCAACCAGCAGGATTTTCAGGTTTTCCTGAATCTACTTTAAATGGTTCTGTTTCCAGCTACTCATTCCTTTTGAACGCCATTCGTGATTTGGATTTTCTATCGCAAAACAGCAATGTTCCAATCACTCCTTATGTAGGCGCTGGCGTTGGTGTTTCGTTTGTTGAGCTAAACCTTAATGGTGCAAATCCAGTAGCCATCAATGGAATCTCTCCAATTAGTGTTGATGACACTCGCAGCCTGCTGGCATTCCAGGGTATTGCTGGTGTGGCAATTGATATTGCGGAAAATCTCGCCCTTGACTTGTCTTACCGTTATTACGGAACAGCCAAGCGTGGATTTGAGGGTTCAATTGCTGGTGTTGCAACTGACATCATCACTACTCCAAATTCTCACAGCCTGTTTGCAGGCCTGCGTTGGAATTTTGGTGCAGCCCCTGCGGCAGTAGCAGCTGCAGCTCCGTTGGCTTATAAAGATTGCTGGGATGGATCATCTGTTCCTGTAACCTCTTCTTGCCCGGTCGAAATTGAAGAAGAAGTTGCTGAAACTCCGGATCCAATACAAACCACAGTGTACTTTGATTTTGATAAATCAAACCTCACGTCTGAGGCAGCCGCTCTTATCCGTGAGGCTGTACGTCGTGCAAATGGATTTGATGTTGAACAGGTTCGTGTTGTTGGTAATACAGATACCTCAGGGTCTTCTGCTTACAACCAAGCACTTTCTGAGCGCCGTGCCCGTGTTGTTCGTGATGCGCTGATTGCTGAAGGTATCCCTGCTGGCATCATCAGTTCAAATGCCGCTGGTGAGACAAACCTCGCCAAGGCAACTCCTGATGGAACACGTGAGCCTTTGAACCGTCGTTCAGATATCACAATTATGTTTGAATAATCGACGTCACAGACGTTGACATTAAAAGCGCCCGGATTTTACCGGGCGCTTTTTTTGTGGATTAAAACAACATTAAAATGCTGATGCGAGAGCTATGGTTACAAATGCAGGCGTGATTTTTGTCGGCAATGATGAGGTGGGCATTACTTAACTGATGCAATATAATTTGCAGAATGCATCAAGCCCGGATTGTAATTGCTCTTGAATGGCAGCTTCCATATTCTCTGGTGACTGGCCCATTAAAACATCTGTATAAAGAGGTTCTGTCACAAGAGAGCCCAATTGCCACAGTGCCAGTTCATGGTCGTCAATGTTGACTTTATTACGCAATGCCAATCTCTCAAGGAGTGGAATGAACGATCTAACCATCATGCGAGGTCCGTTCTCCAAATAAGCTTTGCCAAGGGCAGGGGTTCTGGAAGCTTCAAAGCCTGCAATCCTGCGTAAGGCTATGGCTTCTGGTTTTAGAATTTCGTGTAGAATCTGGCTGGCCATTGAATGTAAGAGCTCTAAAAACCCGGCACTGTTTTCAATTTCGTCAAGATTGATGGGAAGCAGCTTTCGGCAAGTTTCTAAAATTGACGCCGCGAATAACTCTTCCT
This sequence comes from uncultured Caulobacterales bacterium, assembly GCA_964529135.1. GTDB lineage: Bacteria > Pseudomonadota > Alphaproteobacteria > Caulobacterales > Parvularculaceae > CALLPQ01. The sequence continues at coordinate 5,706 of CAZGVP010000166.1, forward strand.
TTGATCGAAAGCGATTATAGACGGTTCTTTTGGAGACGTTTGCACTAAGCGCTATTGTGTCCATGCTGGCAGCATCAAAACCTTTGGCTAAAAAGGTCTGGCGCGCTGCAGCGATGATAGCAACCTCTTTTTCATCGACGCCAATCTGTTTTGCTGCACCTAAAGAAATGGATGAGGTATTCTCGGTTTGCGCTGATCGAGTTAAAGGCTCGTTATGAGGCTCGTTATCTTGATTATCGTTAGCAGTATCTGCTTGTGCATTTTTCTTTTTTGCAGATTTTGTAGCTGTCATATTGTGTTGATACCTTTTTGCCCTGTTATGTAGTATCGGTTTGCTATCCTGGCTCCCATTAGATCGCTCACTATTTAAATAGCATAGACGGTTTTAAGGAGCTTACCACACCCTAATAGCACGAATACCTTCTCAAGAACTGACGATAGGGTGTCTCGCGGGTTTGGAGTATGTTGCTGCGATGCAGCAACACTATTTTGCCCCCTATCATTAACTTTCTGTTTACCACATTTTTACCTATCGGTTGCAAACCTTAACCATGGATAAACTAGCTACATCTAAGCGATCCAACGCCCCAAAGGATGGATTTGTCTTACGCGCGCCAAAGCGTATTACTGGCAATTCGAGCCGTAGGAGAGGTCATACGTTGCATGAGGGTGCCCGCAAGAAAGCGCGTACTGGAAAGGGAGCTGGTATTGGTGCGGTGTTGATGCGATTTGCGGTAGAGGCGGGTGTATTTTGTTTGACTGCATCTCTCGTGATCATCGCCATTATTGCCTGGTACGCTCATGATTTGCCCCGCACGGAT
>CAZGVP010000167.1:0-6520 GCA_964529135.1 uncultured Caulobacterales bacterium
CATTTGGTTTAGTTACTCATATTAACGACCAGCTTGCCTGTAGCCACACGATCATCGAGCATGGTTAGTGCATCGGCTGCATGTTTTAGCGCGAAAGTTTTTGTGACTCGTGGTTTGATTTTTCCATCTGCGTACATCTTAAATAGATCGTTCATGTTTTCCTGGTGTCCCGCAGGGTCGCGCATTGTAAACGCACCCCAAAAAACACCCATAATCTGACAGTTCTTGAGTAAAGTTAAATTGAGGGGAATAGCGGGGATCCCTGCGGGAAAACCAATGACAAGATAGCGTCCTTCCCAAGACATGGCGCGAACCGCAGGTTCAGCATAATCGCCACCAACAGCATCGTAGATCACATCGATGCCGCCACTGCTTATGGCTTTAAGGTTGTTAGAGAATTCTTTTTGAGCGGAGCGATCGATAGTACCTTTAGGGTAGATCAAAGTTTCATCTGCACCCAGATCACGGGAAAATTCTGCTTTTCCTTCAGAAGATACACCGGCGATGACGTTTGCACCCATAGCCTTGCCTAACTCGATACTTGCTGATCCAACGCCGCCAGCGGCCCCGAGAATAAATAAACTTTCACCAGGTTTTATCTGTGCACGGTTTTTCAAAGCATAGTATGACGTGGCATAGGTCATCATGAACGCTGCCGCATCCTCAAATGGCATTCCATCAGGAACTTTAGTGATGCCCGGTGTTGCGGTGACAATATGAGTTGCAAAACCACCATGTCCCGTCAGAGCAAGAACACGATCACCAGCGACAAAATTTTCTACACCATCGCCGATGGCGTCAATGGTGCCCGCAACTTCCCCACCGGGCGCAAATGGACGTTCAGGTTTAAATTGATATAGATCACGGATAATAAGCGTATCGGGAAAGTTAACCCCGGCTGCCTGGACCTTGATGCGTACCTCACCACGTCCGGGCTCTGGCAACGGTAATTCATCCAATGTCAATGTTTCCGGGCCACCTACGGCGTGGCTTCTGAGTGCGTGCATCATGGGTCTGTCAGGCTCCTTTGACGGGTAAAATTAAGTATCAAGGTCGTATCACGATCATCCCACGAGGAAAAATATCGAATGCAGTCAGCGGGAGATGAATACCCCCAAAATTCAAGATGTTAATGCTTATTAGAATACTGCTAATTTTTTCAGTAAATGACAGATAATCGCGTGTTTGTGATTAAATCGGCACAATATTGCCATATCTCGCCCTTTTTCGGGCCATTGTCCAGCGCGATGCTGACTATGCAAGGGAGAGATAAAGGAGTGCTTGCAATGACCAGTTATATCGCCAATCCAGATTACGCAGATTATGTCGGCCCTAAAAGCGGTGTGTTCCCTGGTTCCAGGCTTGTTGGAGGAACAATCGGATTTTTCAAAGATATTGTTCAGGGTATGTGTTCTGGTGCCATGACATTTGTTGGAGTGCTGAATACTATTGGCACAGACCTGTCTATTTTGCCGAGCTTACCGCTTGAACGATTTGTTGATAACGCTCTGAATAATATGGCTATTGGTGAATTTGCAGCCTCGCCCTATGCAGGCCCTGTGGAGATCGCTATTGGAGCGGCTTTGTTCTTGACCGCTCGCCGAGGTATTGCGCGCACGCTTGGATTGCTTGGTGTCATTCTTTACATTGCAAGTGTAGCGACCGGGACTGATATGTCACAATTTTCTGGCCTGGCTGGAGATATCTTTAAAGGTGCGGAAGCTGGATGGACACATTTCCAGAGCTTGCAGGATGCATCAGGCCCGCAGACCACGCTGAGATAGTGATGACGTAACGATTTTCTATGGCTTCCTAACCGGGAAGCGTCCCTCCAAACTGGCCCGGTTGATGTTCGTAACATTGACCGGGTTTTTTTTAGGGGTGTTTGCTCGGGGATGTTTGTAAAGTGCAGCTTATTGGAGGTCGGCGAAATCAGAGCGTAGAATATCACTATTTGGAATATTCTCCGATGAAGCAACTGAGTCGCTATATATCGGGATAATGTCGCCTGCCAATTGATCGGACATCAAGTCAGCTGTTTTGCCAAGAGAACGTCCTGCGTTAACGAATGCAGTCTTGAGTATTCGGATTTCTCCCAATTCAATTGCTTCGCCTTCTACAGCTAAGGCTTTCAAGGAAGTGATAAAGACCGTGCGGTTTTCCCGTAAGGCAAGAATAGCAGTTTCTACAGCTGAGACATCTTGTAAGGACAGGCGTGAGGATGCTGCGGCTTCACGTGCGATCCGGTTTAGTTTGTCTGCAGTGTTCAGCTGTTGTTTGGCGTCTTTTAAAATTACTGTGACGATAGGAGAGTAAGCGGGGGCAGCACTTTTTGTACTTTTCTTCAGATTGTCGATATATATTGCTGCGGGATCATAGTTATCTGCTATGTCATCGCCACTACCCAGTACCATATCTGTCATGGAGAGGCGTGGCGTTCGCGGCCAAGGTGGATTTGCCAAGTCATTTGCAAGTAAGCGCAGTTCAGTTTGGCTTGAGCTTTTTTCAAATTGTTGTTTTGTAGCTTGCGACTCAGACTGAGTGCCACCAATAGTGATGCACCCTGTAAGTCCGATCATAGCAGTAAGGCTTATAATGCCTTTGCAAATTACGAAAACTCTTTTACGCACGTGGGTTACCCTTACGACGACCTGATCCTCACCCCAAACAGCCATGACGCACTTGTTCATAACTGATATAATCAGACAGATTGCCACCAATCCCCTTAAAAGTTATACCGTAACTATTGTTAAAAAGCCAGCTATCTTATGCCACAAGCCCTAGATTTATACCCGGCCATAGATCCCTATGAGACCGGAATGTTGGCGGTATCGTCACATCATGAAATATATTTTGAGGTCGCCGGTAATCCACGGGGCAAGCCAGTGGTTGTGTGTCATGGAGGTCCTGGCGGCGGCTCGACCCCATCAATGCGTCGATATTTTGATCCGACGCGGTATCGCATTATCATTTTTGACCAGCGCGGCTGCGGGCGGTCAAAACCGCATGCCAGTCTTCAGGATAATACCACCTGGGATTTGGTTGCTGATATGGAAAAGTTGCGAGTGCATCTGGAGGTTGATCAATGGCAGGTCTTTGGCGGGTCATGGGGGTCAACGTTGGCGCTTGCATATGGAGAAACTCATCCAGAGCGGGTCACTGAGTTTGTGCTTCGTGGTATCTTTACCCTTCGAAAGGAAGAGCTTCACTGGTTTTATCAAGAAGGGGCGAATTGGCTTTATCCCGATGCATGGGAAGAATATCTTGGTGTCATACCCTCTGATGAGCGAGATGATATGATTGCTGCTTATTATCGACGGTTAATCGGTGATGATAAAGAAGAACAATTAAAAGCGGCTCGTGCTTGGGCGCGATGGGAAGGTGGTACAGTATCTTTGCATCCGGCACCTGATCGGGTAGAGAATTTTTCCAGTGCAGCGTTTGCGACGGCCTTTGCTCGGATTGAATGCCATTATTTTGTTAATGGTGGTTTTTTTGATCGCGATGATCAGATTATTGCTAATATTGATCGTGTACGTCATATTCCGGGTGCGATTGTTCAGGGACGCTATGATGTCGTCACGCCGATGAAGACAGCATGGGATTTACATGTGGCTTGGCCAGAAGCAAAGTTTGATCTTATTGATGATGCCGGGCACGCAGCGAGCGAACCCGGTATCGTCAGTGCTTTGGTCAGGGCAACCAATCGATATGGTGGTTGAGTTGTCCTGAGCTTAAGCAATCAGCCAGCTTGCAATCTTGGCAAGATGAATGGGGCAAAAATTGTGCTGTAAAAAATCACAGCACCTATGCCAATCGGGCAAACCCAGCGGATCAGGAATCGCCAGCGCTGATACCAAGCTTCACTCTTGAAACCTAACTCTTCACGAGATGCCGCTTGCGATACAATCCAGCCTGCGAAGATTGCTGTGATGAAACCAGCAATTGGTAGGATCAGGTCTGTTGTTTTTGACAGGAAGTCGAGCAACGTCATGCCTTCGAACAGTGGGAAATTGCCCATAGGCTGCCATGTGTTCCAGAAGATATCGCGAGCCGTACCATCTGGGTAGGTTGTGGGAACCTGCGATAGGGCGTTTGCAATACCTATAAAGAATATCACAACCCCAATTGCTAAGGCCGCCAAGAAGCGGTTATTGCCTTTGCTTTGCTCATCGACCCATTTGGTTGAGGATTCCAGAAGGGCGATAGAGGAGGTAATTGCTGCAAAGAATGCCAGCAGGAAAAATACCAAACCGAAGATTGCACCAAATGGCATGGTTTTAAAGGCAATCGGCAATGTCAGGAACATCAGGCCTGGCCCGCCAGCAGGGTCCTGGCCTGCAGCAAAAACAATTGGGAAAATGGCCAATCCGGCAATAATACCAACGGCGGTATCTGCAACACCAATCGTACGGGTGGAGCCTGGGATATCGGTGCTTTTGCTCATATAAGCTCCGTAAGTGGACATAAGAGCTGAACCAAGGCCAATGGAGAAAAATGCCTGACCCAAGGCAGCATTGATAACGCTACCATCAGCGACGCCAGTCCAGAGGTCATCCAGACGTACACCAAGCAGAAAATCGAGACCAGCACCAATATTGCCTTCAAGCAATGAAAAGATCAACAATACCATGAGCATTACAAAGAATGCTGGCATCAGGATCGTCACGGTACGTTCAATCCCGCCTTTAAGGCCTTGTGCAACAATACCAACAGTAACAAGCATGAAGACCGCATGAAAAATAATCATACGAGTCGGATTCCCTAATAAATTCGTAAACCTATCGCTAACTTGCTCTGGAGTATCGGCAGCAAAGGCACCACTGGAGAGCGCACCTGCGCCATCTCGGCCGATGCGTTGAAAGAGATCAATCCCAATATCAATTGCATAGGATAAAACCCAGCCAGCGATAACCGAGTAAAAAGTGAGGATAATAAATGAGCCAAACATGCCAATCCATGCCTGCGCAGCCCAGATAGATGAACGACCTTCGGATTTGGCAATGGTAACAACACTGCCGACAGCGGATTTTCCGCCGCGACGCCCAATAAACAGTTCGGCGGCGAGAACAGGGAAACCGATCAGAAGAACACAAATGACGTAGAACAGGACAAAAGCACCACCACCATTTTCACCTGCGGTAAAGGGGAATCGCCAGAGATTACCCAACCCAACTGCGGACCCGATGGCCGCTAGAATAAAGGCGGCCCGCGAAGACCAGTTGACAGAATTGGCAGTTTCTTGTGCTTGCATGGTAAATAATTCCTCAATTCGTGGGCCATTTCAGGCAAAACCCGTTGTTTTTTATTAATTTAGACGATTTTTTTACATTATTGGCAAATGATAAATGACGGGAGAGCGGTCTGTGAGCCAATTTGCAATTTTTGGGCAGCAAACTGCAGTTTTGTGAATTTTTCTGCAGCTTGGGGAAGCTCGTAGAGCAGCTGGATGGAGTGATTTTGATGTCACAAATAAATGCAGAACAGATTGACAGCTTGCTGGAAGCGGCAGGCGTTGATAACACACGTGAGATATTAAACGCATTCTGGCAATCTACAGAAGGTTTGATTGCTGAATTGCAAGCAAATGTCCTTGATACAGATTTGGAAAATGCCAGCTTAACAGCCCATGCTTTAAAGGGTGCGGCTGCAAATGTAGGAGCGAGTATGATCGTTGAGGGAGCGCGTATGATCGAAACTGCCTGCCGTAATGGTGATGATGTATCCTCCGACATGCTTGATATGCTGACCAGTGAGTTTATGGAAGCGCGTCAGGTTTTTGAAGAATATCTTGCGCGATTTGCAGCAACCGCCTGAACACTAAAGCCCTAGCGTTTATGATGTAGCAAGGCTCGACCTTTTCTAAAGGTCGAGTAATAGCCGTTGTGGGTCTTCCAGGTTTTCCTTTACCCGTACGAGAAACGTAACGGCACCTTTGCCATCAACAATACGATGATCATAGGAAAGTGCCAAATACATCATTGGGCGCACAACAACTTCACCATTGCGAACGACAGGACGTTGTTCAATTTTATGCATCCCGAGAATGCCAGATTGTGGTTGATTAAGGATCGGTGTCGAAAGCAGTGAGCCATAAATACCGCCATTGGAGATGGTGAATGTACCACCCTGCATTTCTGCGATGGTTAATTTGCCATCGCGTGCACGTTTGCCGTAAGCGGCGATCCCGAGCTCAATATCTGCAAGAGACATCGCATCGGCATCACGAAGGACTGGAACAACAAGTCCACGATCTGATCCTACAGCAATACCGATATCATAGTGATTTTTATAGATAACATCTGTGCCATCAATTTCGGCATTCACGTCTGGTACTTCTTTCAGGGCGTGTACACAGGCCTTAACAAAAAACGACATAAAACCCAGTTTGATACCATGCTTTTTTGCAAACAATTCTTTGTATTGATTTCGTGTCTCCATGATTGCTGTCATATCCACATCGTTGAATGTGGTTAGAATTGCTGCTGAATCCTGGGCTTCTTTCAAACGCCGGGCAATC
>CAZGVP010000168.1:0-6447 GCA_964529135.1 uncultured Caulobacterales bacterium
CATTCCAGCGCCCTGATACCTAGACATCGTATCTTTCATAGTCTCCCCACACGCAACCCGTAATCTACATGACTTTATACATAATGGTTAACAAAAGGTGTGAAAAAAAATTAGTGCTCGGTAATGTTGCCTGCAGAGTGTCGCCCTGTGGCAACGTCACCGATCAACCACGTAACTTCGCTGCGCCAAGATCAGCCCCAAAACAGCAATACCGATAACGCAATGCCGCCAAACTTGCCAAATGCTCGCCTCCACCATGAACGACACAAAAACAGCCATCACAAGCGCCGCAATACCTCCCTTGATGAGCGCATCGATCTTCAGCGCTTGAAGATATTTTCCACCAAACCAAAATATGGTCGCAAGCAATAATACTCCCGGAATACCAGTTTCCAGCCATATCTGTAAAAAGACATTGTGAGGATGGGTTGGCACCACAGGCAATGGGCCATAAGCTCCAGGAATATCAACGATTGCGCTGTCCCTTGCTAACCATCGCGCATAGTCAACGCCATGGCCAAAAGGCAGCCCAGAAGGTATCTCTTTACCGATCGCCTCCCAGATATAAAACCGCTGAAGCCAGGAAACAGGCAATATGCCGGTTAATTGCTGGTTGAGTTCTTCTGCCGGCAACACAATCGCAATCATGGGAGTGATAAACAAGGCAACAACCAGCATGATTGCTAACAACCTCATACCTGTTTTTGGAAATCGCCAAACAGTTAAGCCGGTAAGGCTACCAGCAGCGAGTGCCAGCGCATTCGATGAAATACCGAGCCCAATCGCACTTATAGTGGCCAGCGCCACAAGCCCAACAGCAGCTAGTAAACCACCAAAGCGCAGGTATATGACCAAAGCTGCAGGGAAGACCATCATCACCATCGCGCCTGCCCCACGCCCTAGAGCTGCAAAATCCTTATGACGGTTCCAGGAAAGATCGTCTGGGGGAATGACTGATCGTAACCACCCCCCAGTGAAGGTTTCAAAAGCAAGCACAAATAATGTCAGTACAATAGCGCAGGCAAATAGCCAGCCCAGAACTTTAGCCGTGGCATAAGGGAGTTGAAGCACAGACCAACAAACAGCTCCGGCGCACAATACTGGCAATAAGACATTCAGAAAAATATCTCCCCGCCCTCCAAGCGGCGTCCAGAACGATGTAACCCCAATCCACAAACAAAATTCCAGAAATGCAAATGCTGTTATTAACAACGTATCTGCCATTGTGGGCATTTTGACGAAGCGCTGGACAAACCTACGCCAAACCAATGGGCTTGCCGCACAAACCATGGAGGCAATGAGCAAACTGGGCGCAAACCCGCGATGAGCAAACAATGTCATTACTGGTATTACCAGTATCAACAACACGCTGATTAAAAAGACAGCTCTGTCGTGTAGTACCCCTTCAAAGCAGGGTTTGCGAAATTGCGACCATGCCGACAAAACCTATTACCTTTTTAAGTAGATTGCAGATCGGGAGGTAAGGCTTCATTTTTTAACATTGAAAGAGCTTCATCAAGATCTGTTACTGTTTGCCCTTGCGATCCGATGCGACGAAGAGAGAGTTTTTGCTCCTCAGCTTCGCGGGCACCAATTACTGCAATAACGGGCACTTTTTGATGTGAGTGTTCCCGCACTTTGTAATTGATTTTTTCATTTCTCAGATCAATCTCGACACGAAGGCCTGCTGCCTCGAATTTTTTAGCAACCTCTTGCGCATAAGCATCAACCTCTGATGTAATCGTCGCAATGACCACTTGCACAGGCGCCATCCATAGGGGCATCTTACCAGCATAGTTTTCAATCAAGATACCAAGAAAACGCTCCATTGATCCAAGAATAGCGCGGTGAAGCATAACTGGGCGTTGGCGGGCACCAGCTTCATCCACATAGGATGCATCAAGGCGTTCGGGTAAAACAAAGTCGAGTTGAAGCGTACCACACTGCCACGATCGGCCAATTGCGTCTTTCAGATGGAATTCAAGTTTAGGGCCATAAAATGCACCTTCTCCCGGCAGGATTTCATAATCAATGCCAGTTTTTTTCATAGCTTCTTCAAGCGATGCTTCTGCTCTATCCCAAACGTCATCGTCACCGGCCCGCAATTCCGGTCGAGTCGCAAGCTTGATTGCCACATCTTCGAAACCAAGATCTTTATAGATTACATGCAGCAAATCGCTGAATAATACAGTTTCTTCTGCAATCTGATCTTCTCTGCAAAAAATGTGAGCATCATCTTGCGTAAACTGACGCACACGCATAATTCCGTGCAAAGCCCCATGGGGTTCATTTCGGTGACAACAACCAAATTCAGCCATTCTGATCGGCAAGTCACGATATGACTTCACACCTTGTTTAAATATCTGGACATGCGCAGGACAATTCATCGGCTTAATTGCCATCATACTTGCATCGCTTGAAATTATCGGCGCATCATCATCAACTGAAGGCACCTCATCAGGAACAACAAACATATTCTCACGAAATTTTGCCCAGTGACCGGATTGTTCCCAAAATTTCGCATCAAGCAATTGTGGGGTTTTGACTTCTTTATAATCCGCAGTGCGCAAACGACGACGGATGTAATTTTCTAACTCCAACCATATTGTGTAGCCTTTGTCATGCCAAAAGACAGACCCTTGTGCCTCTTCTTGCAAATGAAACAAATCCATCTCGCGACCAAGTTTACGGTGATCACGCTTTTCAGCTTCTTCCAAACGATGAAGATATGCCTTTAAGTCTTTGTCATTAAGCCAGGCAGTCCCATAAATTCTTTGTAGCATCGGGTTACGACTATCGCCGCGCCAATAAGCACCAGCAAGCTTCATCAATTTGAAGGCCTTACCGATATGTTTCGTCGATGGCAGATGCGGTCCTCGACACAGATCATGCCAATCACCGTGGTGATAGATTTTAATTTCTTCGCTGCCTGGAAGGTCGCGAATCAATTCCGCCTTATAAATCTCTCCCTTACCCTCAAAGTGAGCGATAGCCTCATCACGCGCCATGGAAGACTTGCTTGTTGGCAAATCTGCATCAACCAACTGCGCCATCTTTTTTTCAATCTTGGCAAAATCATCGCTAGAGAATGGTTCTTCACGGGCAAAATCATAATAGAAGCCATTGTCGATAACAGGACCAATTGTAACTTGCGTACCGGGGAAAAGCTCTTGCACAGCTTGAGCAAGTAGATGCGCAGCATCGTGGCGTATAAGCTCAAGGGCATCATCACCATTGCGGGTAACAATTTCCACGCTTGCGTCTTGATCAATAGATTTAAAAATATCCGAAAGCTCGCCATCAATCTTCACGGCCACAGCTTTCTTGGCGAGTGATTTAGAAATGCTTTCAGCAATATCAGTCCCGGTTATCGGACCTTCAAACTGTTTTACTGCCCCGTCAGGCAGGGTAATCGCGACCATGGGATATCCCGTCTTTTGCTCCAAGCCTACTAAATGCCTGATTACCTATCCAAATCTACCAGCTTGGCGGTCACGTCAAGAGGGTTGCCCCTTATCATCGACCCCTCCCCGCGGTGTCCAGGCCCAGTCCCCATTACGCCAAATACGCCAACCTACATCTTCCAATGTATCTGGCACCTCGTCAAAGCCGTAACTACCCCAAGGATGACATCTAGAAAGGCGAGAAACAGTAAGCCAACCACCTCGCCAAAACCCATGACGCAGAAATGCATCGCGCCCATAAGCAGAACATGTTGGTGTATGCCGACAACGTACACCAAATGCCGCGAATACAGGAGAAATAAAAATCCTGTAAAAATTGATGAATAGGATTGGTAACGCGACTAATATCAACTTCAGAAAAGACCGCAAATTTCGCTCGGCAATTGCTGCATAAATATCCGAAAAATACCCTAAAATGCCAATTTTTCCTTTATTAACCATACCTTAACATCGTAGAATCAGAAAAATTCTGGATTTTCTTTATTTACCTTAACGAGCCTTATTAACCATGCAAAGCCAGTGTGAATGCTGTATTTATTGGTGTAAAGTTAACACAGGCACACTAATTGGTTGATTACAACAACCAACCCTACCCTATTTTGGCGAAGCTATTTGACTTTAAATCGCTCTAATGCTTAACAATATGTTAATACTTTTGCGTGTTGCGACAAGGGATGTTGCATCGCAGGGGGGCTTAGATTAAATTTAAGGATGGGCATTATCATGCGCAAAATACTTTTTCCATTAATAGCTTCGCTAGCAATTTGCGGCTCAGCATCAGCGACTGCCGTTGTTGTGGATTTTGATAACCTGACAGCAGGTCAAATAGCAGACGGACAAATCAATCCATTTGTTACCCTTTCTACTTCAGGTGGACAAGGCAGTTCGATTATCTTCGATACCCTAAACCCAACCGGCGGCGATGATGACCTAGTATTATTGACTGACCTTACCCCCGGCGTTTCAGGTTCTTCACCAGGTGGTAATGTCCTAATTATTGCTGAAAACCTGATTGATACAGATATGAACGGAATCATTGATGTACCTGATGATAATGCCGGAGGTGGTATCTTCACATTTGACTTCATCCAGGAAGTGACCTTCCTAGGCTTCAATGGTATTGATTTTACTGACGGAGGCTCTTCGCTAACCGTAGATTTGTTTGGAGCGGCCGGTAATCTATTCTCATTTACGATAGCAAACACAAACTTCCCGGGTGTAGATTTACTCGCTGATGTTGGAGATAATGCTTACTTTGGTCTCTTCGAAAATATCTTCGGGGATGATGGGATTGCTGGTGTGACACAAGCACGTATTGAACTTACGGGTTCAGGAGCAATTGATTCTCTAAGCATTCACGTTAATGAGGTTCCAATACCAGGCGCATTACCGTTGATGCTTTCAGCTCTTGGTTTCGGTGGATTTATTTCACGCCGCCGTAAAGCAAAAATTGCAAAATAAGCTCTTTAATTTTTTCAATAAAAAAGCCCTGATATTTATCAGGGCTTTTTTTATTATTATGCGCAATTTTTAAACGTCCGCTTCAAGATAAGCAGCTTTGGCACGAGCAAATTTAATCAGTTCTCGCCCTGTAAGACTCCCACTCCCATTTACGTCAGCGTCTTTAAAGCCTTTCTGTTCAAGATTAATAAATTCTGTTTTTGTTAAAAGCTCATCCGAGCCAGCACCCTCATAAAATTGTAACCTTGAAACAGCATCAATTCTAATACGCTCAGCACGACTCAAGCCTGAAAAACTATCTTGACCGTGAACATGAGCTCCTGCGCTCCCAGAACTCGTAGATATTGTTCCTGCCTTCTCAGCAGTCTCAATCGGAACAAATCCATTTAGTCGCGCAAGCTCGGCTTGCACCACCATCAATGTCGAAAATTCATTAACATCCAAGGTATTATCATTATCAAAATCTGCTCGTTCAAATATATTTACCCCATGCTTAGTATAATCATCCGAACTCAATGCAATCAAAGATACACCATAAGCACTTTGCTCTATTCCATCTTGACCATCAGGTAGCGGTGACAAGGAAGCCGTCACTCCCACAACTGTTGCTGCAAGTAACATCATTGCTGTTTTAATCATCAGACTCTCCCATACTCTTGAATGTGAGCCTAATTGCTATACCCAAACCATGGTACTCATAAGAAGAAATCCTGGAGATTTACAGGCGATACAGGTGATTTTGTGACGAATGTGGCCATATCCTGGCTTACATTTTGTTAAAAAGCCAAAATAGATAAGCTTCAGTGCCGGTTATTATGAACACCAATATATAAAGCCTGCATCACATTGGGTATCTGACACCTCTTTACATTGATGCACGTCGCAATTCACAAAAATATGGCATCAACCAACTCGATTGCCTGAACCAAATCTCTATATCTCAACTATCTGTACTAACAATATCGCCGGATGCTTCTTCATGATGATTTTGCCAGCGTTTCTTTATCTGTCTGGAGGTCAATCGAGATCCATCTGGTGACCACCCTGGTGGCCCAAACAGATATCCACCAACTTCTTTCAAATTTCGCGAAGCACGGACATCCTGAAAAATTCCCAACCATTCATGAAAAGCAATTTTGAACGGATTATACGTTCCAAGGTTTTTAATGATGCCGTAGCGCGGCTTTTCATTATCACGCTCTTCAACAAATGTTCCAAACATCTTATCCCATATGATCAGCGTACCTGCATAATTTGCATCCAGATAATCAGGATTAGTCGCGTGATGAACACGGTGATGACTGGGTGTATTGAATACCCACTCAAATGGTCCCATCCGGTTAATTGCCTCTGTGTGTATCCAAAACTGGTAAACAAGGTTAATCCCGCTAGCAAATGCAACCATCTCCGGGGAAAAACCAAGCCAGACCACTGGGATTGAGAAAATAAACGAAAAGCTAAATTTTCCTGTCCAAGTCTGGCGAAGAGCAGTAGTCAGATTATAATGCTGGGATGAATGATG
>CAZGVP010000169.1:0-6415 GCA_964529135.1 uncultured Caulobacterales bacterium
CATCGGGAATATCACCGATTTTTTCCCGCCACATCTCCGCTATTTTCTCTGTGGTGAGACCATCGCGTTTTTCTGTCTCTGATACAGAAATAAAAGCGTTCACTACGCCTTCGCGCGCACGTATGAAAACGTTTTGCACAACAGCGTCTTCATTACGTACGCCAAGATCATCCTTGAGTGCATTTGCTGCTTCCTGAACGCGATCATAAACTTGTAAAGTTCGATTGAACGAAGTTCCTTCCGCCATTGTTACATCAAGAGAGATAAGCGGCAGCTCAACTTTAGGGAAGAAACTGAACTTTATCCAACCTTGCTGTACCAGGGCGGTAGAAAACATAAAGGCAACGACAAAAATTGCGACGGTAAAATAACGAAAGCTAATAGCCAGCCGTAAAATAGGCTTATAAATATTATTTCCAAAATTGATGATGCCATCAGAAAAAACACTTTGTAGTTTATAGTAGTGACCGCCTTTATTTTGTGCATTTAGGTGAGCGAGGTGAGCTGGTAGAATAAAGAATGACTCAATCAGGGAGAATGTAAGGGCAAAAATGATTGTCCAGCTTATATGTTTTGTGAATTCTGATGTTCCGCCGGAAAGAAATAACCAGGGAGCAAATGCGATCATCGTTGTCAAAACAGCAAAGAAAACTGGTTTGACAACAAGTTGTGTGCCGACAAGAGCTGCTTCAAGATTACTTTTTCCTGCTTCTACCTGGTTGTGAATACTCTCCCCGACAATGATGGCATCATCGACGACAATCCCGATAACGAGCAAAAACGCAAACAGTGTGAGGATATTGAGAGAAACTCCAACATAAGGGAGAAAAACAAAAGCACCAGCAAATGAAATTGCGATCCCAACTGATACCCAAAAAGCAACAGCAGGGCGTAAAAACAACATCAATACAACAAGTACCAGGAACAATCCGAGCACTGCGTTTGATGAAACGAGCTTCATGCGCGCGAAATAAATCTGAGAGGCATCATCAATAACGGTGAGTTTAGCATCGGGTTCCAACTGCTTATTCTGGTCCTCAATAAATTTATCGACTGCCCGTGACAAGGTCACAATATTCGACCCTTGAGGAGTTTCTACCCATAATAAAATTGCGCTATCACCATTGAGTTCACGCTTGCTTTGTGCATCTTCAAAGCCATCAATGACCGTTGCTACATCACGCACCCGCACGATACCGCCATCAGAAGTTTGTCGAACGACAATGTTTTCAAACTCTTCCTGAGTATCTGCAAGTCCCCGCGCGGCGATAGGTATATTGGCAGTCTCGGTGCGTATTGTACCGCTTGAGCGGTTTATGGAGCTTCCACGGATTGCTTGCGCAACGTCACTGAATGTAAGTCCAAATCCGCGCAAGGCTGCTTCGGAAACTTCAATTGATACTTCCTCACGACGATCACCCCACAGTCCCGCTTTAGATGTGCCCCCGGGTATTTGCGTGATATCATCGCGTAATTTGCGTGACAGTCTATTCAGTTCCCGTTCATCCATTTTACTTGAGATGGCGATCAGGTGACTGCGTTCAGTAATATCGAATTTTTGTGTTGTCGGGGGAAACGCCCCATCGGGGAGTGTCGAAATACCATCAACACGATTTTTGATCTCATTGAGAAAGACGTCGATATCAGTATCGGAATTGACCTCGACGATCACCTGGGCAGACCCTTCGCGAGCCGTACTGTCCATATGCTCAAGTCCGTTTACATCTGCAATAGCTTCTTCGATCCGAAAAATTAGTTGTTCTTCAACTTGTCTTGGATCGGCGCCAGGCCAGGCAACATTGATGGTGATGAAGGGAACCTCACCGCTGGGAAAAACTTCGCGATCAATGCGCATATAGGATAAAATGCCAACTATCAGGCATGCGAACATGAGCAAATTTGCGGCAACGCTGTTACGGGCCCACCAGGCGATCATACCGTGCATGGTTTTATCCTTCGCCGGCAGATTGTACGTCTGCCGAGTTTGACGTGGAATTACGGTCAGAAGTTAAGGGTAGGGTTGCATCTGGTTCAACAGGTGTAACCTTGTCGCCTTCGTCACTACCTCTAAGTGGCGAGGTTACAACACGATCACCGGACGAAAGCCCCGCGACAATGACGACTGTATTAGATGATACGGAAGCGACTGTGACGTTGCGTTTTTCAAGTTCATCGCTGGCATTTACAATATAAACAGTGTCTCGTCCGTAAAGTGCAGAACTGGCAATAACGATTGCATCATTATAGGGACGACCCTCGATCTCTGCTTCAACAAAAAGCCCAATGGCAAGAGGGACACCATTATCGGCGCCTTTACCGTATGGATCATCGACAACCGCAATCGCGCCAATCTGTCTTGTGGCAGGGTCGATTGTCCCTTCGGTGCGGGCGATGCGCCCTACCCATTGGTTACTTGAAGCGCCAATTGTGGCGGTAAGTTTTACAGAAGGACCAGGGTTTTCAGATGTTTCTGTAAAACCAAAGGGCAGGCCAAGTGTTGCGAGGTTAGCATCTGTCAGGGGAAGCCTAATTTCGGCAATATCAGTAGCAAAGATCTGTCCAAGTTGAGCGCCCGGACCAACGAACTGACCTTCACCGGCGATACGTCTGCGAACCCTGCCGTCAAATGGAGCACGCACTGTGGCCCGGGCAAGGTTAAGACGTGCTTCTTGTAAATCTGCTTTCGCGGCATCATAACTGGCGCTGGCTTGCGCTAATTGCGGCAGGCGAAGTGTCAGGTCTGACGGCTTCGTGCCATTACCAAGCTCTTGCCAATCACGGCCAGCTAATTCGCTTTCCGCCTGTTCTTGCCTTAATACTTGCTGAGCCTGCGCAACGCGAGCTTGAGCCCTTGTAACGGCAAGCCGGTAATCTGCATCTTCAATTTTGACGAGCATGTCATTTTTTTGAAATGCACCACCGTCTACAAAAGAAGGAGAAAGTTCGGTTATTCTGCCACTTACTTGCGCCGTTAAATTTATATCCGTCCGAGCACGGACTTCCCCTTGAACTCGAACATCCAGGGTTATCGCTTGTGGTTGTGCAACCATATAAAAAACGCTTGGTGGTACTTCCGCTGGTTTTTCAAACTCTTTTTTGGGTTTTAATGCGCCCATGATAGCAATCAACGCCAACCCACCAGCAAAAATGCCGATCGTCCCAATAATGGTAAAAAATTTACGAAACATTGGTTATTGCCCTCGTATGTCCGGCGTAAAAGCGCTTGTGACAATTTTTTTTTGTTGTGCTTTTGCTGTAGCTTTTTTTGTTAGAGACTGGCTAACTGTCAATAATGTCTCGTCAGTCATGAAGTTACCACCAATTGCTAAATATAATTGTACGCGATTTCGTACACGTTGACTGGTGGCATTGATGTACTGGCTTTCTGCAATGATGCGGCGGGTTTGTGCATCAAGCAGGTTAAAGATGCTTGCGGCCCCACTAGTGTAACGGCGCTCTGTTAGTTCCTCAGCAGCTGCAGCCTCTTCAAAAGCCAATTTCAACGCTTCTTCTCGTGCGCCAAGGATGACCTCGGCAGAAAGCGCATTTTCTGCTTCTTCGTATGCGCTCAAAACGGTTTGTGCGTAATTGTAGATAGCCGCTTCAGCTTGTGCACGGGCTCGCTTCGCATTGGCGCGCAGTCGTCCACCTTGAAAGAGTGGTTGTGCAATACCTGAGAACAAGTTACCGGCAAGGCGTTCGGGATCAATGATATCAGAAAGTACAGGGCCGGACGTATTGACGTTTGCGCTGATCGTTAAAGAGGGTAGCATTTGCTTTCTTGCAGCTCGTGCGCGTAGTCCGGCTGCTTCCATCCGCTGTTCTGCTGCCATAACATCGGGGCGCCTTACGAGAATGTCGCCGGGCGCACCAGCGCCTTCTAGGGAGGGAAGGGCGGGAAGTGCTGAGGCTGCGTCTAGCTCTGCACCTGGGTAACGGCCTAACAGAACTTCCAATCTACGCGATGCTTCCAGTTCTAGTTGGCGGCGTTGTAACAGGGCGGCTTTGTCAGAAGCGACTTGTGACCGTGAGAGGCGAACATCAAGGCTTGATGCAACACCACGTTCATAACGACGTTCTGTAATTCTGAGATTACTTTCGCGTGCCTTCAACGTGCGTTCGCTCAACTCGCGCTGTAAACGGCCTTCAATAAGGTTGAACCATCCTTGCGCAACAGCGGCTGCAATCGAAAGGCGAGCTCCATCCAGATCGGCAAGGCTCGCATTGGCATCCCCATAGGCTGCCTTGGCTTCATCTCGAACCCGGCCCCAAACATCAAGCTCCCAGTTGATTTGCGCAGAAAGCTGGTAGTTATTGATATAGATACGACGATTAGGAAGTTGGGTTTCCGCGAAACCGTCTCCATCCAGATCTAGGCCATCAAGGTTGCCGTCATTGTCACGATCTATGCCAAATTCATCTTCAAGCTGACTGGCATCTAGGCCGCCAAGTGTTCCTGACCCACCAGCTTGTGCTGCTGTAAGAGGGTTGGTCACGGCCGCTATGCGTCCGGCATTCCCACTGGCGTTCAAACTTGGGAAAAGCCCAGATTTTGCGACTTTCACATTGGAACGTGCTGCGGCAAGGTTAGCCGAAGCTGCCTGTAGATTATTATTATGGACCATCGCCTCAGAAATGAGGCTACGCAATGATGCATCACCAAAAGAGCCGACCCAATCACCAGTGGGTATGTCTCCAATTTCCAGTAACAAGTCGCTTAGATCCACAGGGTCTTGCAAGTCGCCTATAGTGTCAGCATTTTCAGATATGCGATCTGCTGCTGCCCATTTTTCAGGAGCTGTAGGCAATTCCTGCTCAACAATTTCGCCATCAAGGCTGGCACATGCAATGAGCCCGAAACTCATCAATGTGACACTGGTCATCAATACTTTCTTACGTGCTACCCTCTGGTGCATCTTCTTCTCCCGAGCAATCCCTGACTTTAGTATTTACGGGGTATTTCAGTGTTATCCCCGTGCAGTCAATCGGCCCGATTTTTTTCGTTACGCAGCCCTTGCCAATGACACCGCACCCTAAAACTTTATATTTATGCATCAAGCACAAAGCGATGAACGGTTAGTCTCCAGCGATCAGCCTATTTTACACTAATATATAACCAAAACTTGGTTAATTATTTTTAGGCTTCAGCGTCTTAGAGCCTATTTTGATTATTAATATTACCGTGATTTTTGATTTAGGGATCAATAATGATCAGAAACAAACGATTTCAAGGAATTGTGGTTATTCAGTCATACTATTTGCCAAATATCACTTACACTTAAGCTCTCCCTTAAGGCTCCAAGTCTGTCTTGAGGAAACATACTCAGCTATAGGGCTAAAAGTGAATTTTATGAACAAAATCAATGGAGGCCACGGCCGGAATCGAACCGGCGTACACGGCTTTGCAGGCCGGTGCGTCACCACTCCGCCACGTGGCCATCCGAAAAGGAGGTGACAAGAGGGTGACTGTTAGCGCCTGAAAACGTTGACGTCAAAGGTAAATATAATGCGGAGTTTAGCTTAATGCTCTTGAAGCAGTTTCCGCTTTGCTAAAACGCCCCCATTCTAGTCGCGATGTAGCAATCAAACTGGCAGAGATGGCAAGGAATGCAGCCCCCGCAGCCACAAGCAGGGAGTATTGCGCCATATCCATCAAGATATATTGAACGGCATAAAAAGCGGCAAACAGGATTACAGCTAAAATTCCCAAAACTGCTGAACGTAAGATGGATGCAATCGCGATCCCTGTGACCGCAATCGTAGGTATGGCTGCTATCAGGAAGCCACGATCAAAACCTGTGAATTCAGATATGCCCAAAAGGAGTGTGTAGAAAATCGTCTGGATGAGGCCTAGCAGGAAATATTGCGCTGAATGAAGGTAGCGTTTGCTAACTGCATCAAAGACAAAAAATGTCAGGAATGAGAAACCCATCAGAAAAAAACCATAACGCAATGCACGATGAATATCTTTGTAGGGACGGATATTGTTTGCACCAAAACTCACTTTGAGATCTTGCCGCTTTAAAAGTGGAGAGTTCACGTCTTTGAGAAAACGGCTATAAGTGCTGGGTGAATATGGCCCAGCTAATGACCAGTTGTTTGTATATTGTTCACCAGCTTTTGGTGTGAACACACTGTTCCCATTCTTGTTGTTCTGACCTGGAATGCCTGTAATCATTTTAGGCGCTATATTCGATAAAAACGCGATATTGGTTTGCCTGCCAAGCGGTGTTATGGTGAAGTTTGTAGCGCCATTTAAGGATAGGTTCGTTTTGATTATATTAGGTTCGTTGTGATTAATCAGTTTACCAATATTTGATGAAAATCCCTGTAGATTCCTACCTGAAATGGCATTTTTTAATGGGTAGGATGTATTTTCTTGAGTTGGCGTGAGTAAAAGTGAATCTGGTGAGAA
>CAZGVP010000170.1:0-6415 GCA_964529135.1 uncultured Caulobacterales bacterium
GCTGTTTCCCCTAATAAACGTCGTCCCAAAAAGAGCGCAGCCAAACTGTCGCCTCCGCCATGAGGAACAGACACAAATTTTGTGTGGCTGACTTGCGAGCGCTGGTTATCAGATTGCCAAACGGCTCCGATTTTTTCACCATCGAGCACTGAGGTAATCAAAAGATCTGGTAAATTTCGTAGACGAGTCTTTATATATTCCAACTCCCACATATTCGGTGTAATGAAATCAGCCTTTGGTATGAGGTGGTCAATAACTGCGGTAGCGCGGTTTTCTGAAATGTAGAGCTGACCATGATCTCCCATGACGGGATCAACTGCAATGAGGGCCTTCGGGTTACGTAATTTGACATGTTCAATGATTTCTTCGCCGAGACCAATATGGCCCATCTCGCCCATATAACCCGTCAAAACAGCATCGAATTCTATGTTTTGAGCAACGACGCCTGCCCAGATGTCGTGCAACATGGCGGTATCCGTCGCACCTCCTCCCGGTTTCCCCCACCCCGGATGACGGCCCATCAACGTTGTTGGGAGGACTATTGTCTCAATGCCAAGTCTTTGCAGGCAAAAACTTGCCGCACTTGCGCCCACACGAGAGCTCGCAACAGTAGAACTCAGAATGAGGGTTTTAGGAATTAACGGGGTCACAAGGTCATCTTTGGAGATAAGTCTTTGAAAAAGCAATATGTAGAACTTAGTAAAAAACACCTTTTAATTGAATTCAAGAATCGCGCAGTGAGATCCAATATTCGAATGTCCCCCGATACATCTGCGCGTTTGAAAAACCAACCGAACCAATTTCTTTTGAACTAATTCGGACTGCATGTAATTTTTTCCATAGGCGGGATTTGAAAACCTAAAATTTTCCCCGTGTTGCGGAAAGGTATTTTCAAAGAGATTGCCAATTATCTGAGATAAAAGCAGAAAAAATTGTTCATTTCTTAGTTGAAAATCCGAATCTGATTGATTGTCCTAAAGACTCGAAAGGCAAAATAGCGGTTTTCAGCAGTGCTAAGAACTGTGAAAAACCCTCTCAAACGGCTTTTTTGGACAAAATTTCAAGAAGACGCAGTGTTATGACAGGAAAATGACGAGCCTAAACGCCTTGTTAAGCAAGTTCCTGCATTCCCGATATTAACCATGATGGGAAAGCTATTGTTTCCCATGTTCGAATTCGGGGGACGATATGCGTCTGGGAACTGTAACATTGTCGGCTACCTTGTCCGCAGCACTCCTATCGGGTTGTTCTTTCATTGGTGGCCAGTCTTCTAAGTATGAAAATCCATACGCCAAGCTATCTACGGCTCAATATGGTCACTATGGTCAAAAAAATATCGGTAATCGGTGCCAGATTGCTTCGCCTCGTCATCCTATTCCACGCGGGTGTAGGCCAGAGCAGGTCACGATTGGAACATTGGGACCAGCTCAAAGGGGCCGGGCTTATGGCGCGACGGGCGGATTTCCCCAGCAACCGCAATTTGGGCAACCCCAATATACGAGCGGTGCTTATGGTAATGCGGTTGGACAAACGGCTGCTGTGGCCCATCACACTCCGGGGGCTAGAAAGCGTAAACCAAAGTTACGTGGGTCATTGTCCCTTGGAATTGAGAAAAGTAACGCGGGGAGCTTACTCGACTATGGAATTCGCGATGATTTAAGCCCTGCTGGTGGATATAACCCCCAAGATTTCAACCGTGGAACAATAGCTGGATCACAAGCAGGCGGACAAGTCGTGTCGACGACATATACGGCAAATGAGCTGGAGGCCGCTAATATTTTCGCCGACGGCTTGTTCGAAAGTTCCTCTAACCCTGCAATTTCATTTGATGATGTATGGTCGACTCCGGCCAGTGTGAAAGCAGGTTTGGAATATATTGTGAATGATAAGACCACCGTTTTTGCAAATGGTGGCTACACATATTCTGAAGGAAATGCGGGAACAGTATCAACGGTGACGGCAACGCTTTACGAGCAGGTCTCTTCACAAGACTATATTCAGGCCGTTGACGCCGCAGGCGATGACATCCCGGGTGTCTTTGTTCCCAACGGCGCACCTGAAGTGAACACGACATTTATTCCGAATCAAGAAATCGCCAGTTTTGCCTATGATTTCTCAGATCTGGAGCGCTATGATTTAGAAATTGGCGCCCGAAGGTACTTTAATCCTATCATCAAATCAGACGGTTATCGAACAGTGACACCTTTTGTCGGGGCATCGGTTGGAGTGGCGCATGTCAACGCCGTCGACTTCAAGTCATCTCAAACACAAGTTTCTTATGATCAGGCCTTCTTGTCCGGTTCTGTGGAGAACAATAGTTTCAATGTTCCAAGCGACGGAACACCGACCCGCCTTTATGATTCGCAATGGCTTCCACAAGGGCAATTAAATTTTGGTGCCGAATGGCAAATGACTCCAGGCTTTGCTCTTGCAGCGGAGACAGGACTTCGTTTCCAGGGGGCGCGTGATTATGCGGACTTTACGAATGCAGCTGGCGACTTGGTCGAAGGTGCGAAGGGTGATGTGAATGTTTCAATCCCACTTACATTACGGGGATCGATCAATTTTTAGGACTCGAGAGAGTTTTGGTGGCGTTAACCAAGCAAAGTCTTGGAATCGTTAAGAGTTTGTTTCCAGTTTGGGAACGGTTTTTTAAGCATATTCTGTTCTAAGTTGGGACAGAAGTTATTTGGGTTCAAAAGAAGGAGGCCGATATGCGGCTTGCAGCTTGCGCTTTATC
This sequence comes from uncultured Caulobacterales bacterium, assembly GCA_964529135.1. GTDB lineage: Bacteria > Pseudomonadota > Alphaproteobacteria > Caulobacterales > Parvularculaceae > CALLPQ01. Next base: position 2,741 of record CAZGVP010000170.1, read on the forward strand.
AGCGGTTTTATTGTCGGGTTGCTCGTGGTTGGGCATGGGCGGTCAAAGTAATGGATACGGAACATCGGGCGGAGCCTATGGTGTCAATTGTGTACCTGGTCAATCCGCGTCATATGGCCAATATGGTCAATATGGACAGGGAGCCTCATACGGATATGACGCGGCTTGTGCTGGCGGGTCCTACGGCGTCGGACAAGGCTACGGCGGCGGTTATGGCGCTGGACAAGGTTTCGGCGGTGCATATGGAGCAGGGTTAAACGGTTACGGCGCTGGTGGCGCAGGATTTGGCCAAGCAGGCTTTGGTGCTGGCGGCGCGGGCTTTGGACCAGGTGGTTTTGGCGCTGGCGGTGCTGGCTTTGGTCCAGGCGGATTTGGCGCTAGCGGTGCTGGCTTTGGTCCAGGCGGAGCGGGCTTCGGACCAGGTGGTGCAGGCTTTGGCGCTGGCGGAGCGGGCTTCGGACCAGGCGGTGCGGGCTTTGGTCCAGCAGGTTTTGGCGCTGGCGGAGCAGGTTTTGGCCCCGGCATAGTTAGTCCCGGACTAGCAGCTCAAGGTATTGGCGGCGGATTTGGCGGCAACACAGTCTTCTCAAATGGCGGCGTTACGACGTTGGGCGCTGGCACGCAATTCGGGACTGCAGGATTTGGTGGAAATGTAGTCGGGACACAGTTTGCCAATGGTCAATTTGTAAATGGAGCTGCTGTACAAAATGTTGTGGGTGCGCCAATTTACGTACCTCAACCTTTCGCAGCGCCGTTCGGTGTACCACAGCTTCGCGGTGTAGGCGCGGCCTTGCCATTCGGGTTCGAGGTTTTCGGCGGTACAGAATTCGATATTGATGGTGTTGCAAAACCTGGCAAGTCTCGTAGCCCATCTGATCCAGGTGATGGGTCTGTTAGCCCAGGTATTGCAGGCGAATTTGACAATGTTGATTTCAACGACGCCTTCTCTGATGGATATACGATTGGCGGAGCTGCCACATATGATCTGTCACGCAACACGACATTGCTAGCGTCTGCAGCATTCTCCGAAAAGAATGGTCAAACTGTAGATACCGGATCATTTATCTCGGGAACCTATGCTGACCCAGCTCACCCAACTCTGGCTGAATTTACTCCAGATATTGGCGCGGTTGATCGTGACCTCGAAGGTTCGTTCTCCGATTTCCGTCAGTATACATTAGAGGCTGGTGTGCGTCAGTATGTCGGAAACGGTTATGGTCTACGTCCATATGTTGGTGCGACCGGTGGTTTTACATATAACAATGATGTTGATGTGACACAGACTTATTCAGATACAGGAGAAGTCTTTGCACCGAAAACTGAATTCATCGACAGTGGCTGGCGCCCAACTGCGGCGGGTGTGATTGGAGCGGAAATGGCCGTCGGTCCTCGCGCAGCTATTGGAGTGGAAACAGGTATTCGTTGGCGTGATGGTCTAAAAGGCGACATTGTGAATAATGACGACCGTTTCTCAATCCCGCTTAACTTACGCGGTCGGGTCGCATTCTAGGTTACGAACCCATAGCATTTTTAAACCCGGCCCTTGCGGTCGGGTTTTTTATTGGACCTGACGTGAATAAAGGTTGTGGATTTTCAAACTAAAAAACCCCTCGTTCAATAATTGCTTAACCATCTATTTTCATCTGATCGTAAACCTAATCCTATATAACTGTTTCGGATTGAGAGGTCAGGAACACGGAGAAAACTCCGGGAAGACCTATCATGACTATAAAATTAGGTATTAGGTGATACCTTGTGTGTGGGAACACGTTTGGCACGTTCAATCGTTAGACTTTTGATGGCTTGGCCCCGCATTTGCAAAGTTATCCCCTAAGACACCGGAATATCTCGGCAATTGTGCCAATCCGGAACATATAGGGTGATACTATGCGTATTCTTATGCTCGGAGCAGCGGCTATTGCTTTGTCGGGGTGTTCTTTCCTCGGACTAGGCGGTCAAAAAGCGAATTCTAATTATAACCAGAAAACAGGTTACTATGGCCAAAACGTTGGTCAGAAAACGGCCACGAATACGCGGTGTCATTCTGGTAATTGTCTTGCACGTTGGAATTTAGAAGGCGGAATTGGACCATCATTCTCAGCGGGGAAGAACATTATTACCTCCAGTCGGGTAAATCCCAACGCGGATAGAGATTTCAATTCTGTGTCTTTTGGCGACGCTTATGATACTGGTGTTAGAGCTGAACTAGGTGGATCATATGCTTTAGCACCTAATACAAAGGTGACCTTGCTTGGTCATTATGAAGAAGCTGGTAGTGACGGTCAGCAAAATTTAGGCACAATCGGAGGTGAAACTCTGACCGGTAGTCTGAGTAATTATCAGGCCTATGGCGCCGAGCTCGGCCTTCGTCAATATTTCAGACCAGTCAGTGCCGGTATTATTAAAAGTGTGCGCCCCTATGTCGAAGCTCGCGCGGGTGCCAGCCATGTGGACGATATTTCTTTGAGAGCTACGCAGCTTGGAGGTGCCGTATTCAGCGCTGACGACATCGGGTTTTATGAAGATAGTTGGGTTCCAACTGCGGCTGGCCTTATTGGCGTTGAAACGCCTGTCGCAAGATATACAACGATAGGGTTGGAAACAGGTTTACGTTATCAAGGCGGATTAAAGTCAGACAACTCAGTCCTTTCACCTGGGTCTCAACTCGGCGGATTGAACAACAACCGAGGACGGCTTTCCATACCACTTACATTGAGAGGCCGGTACCGCTTCTAAACCTAATTCCCTATTTAAGGGGTTAGATAGGGACAAGCCCGCCGAACCCGTCACTTCATGAGACTCGGTTCGGTGGGCTTTTTATTTATGGGCCTGAAGAAGACGCAGGCAAGGATTGCGCAAGGCGCTGTTTCTCTTCGAAAATAAATCGCTGAATTTGCTTTTCTAAAATGTCTAGAGGCAAACCACCATTGGAAAGAACCGCGTCATGAAATTTTCTAATATCGAAATCATCGGCTAATTCGGCCTCAGTTTGCGCCCGAAGTTCGAGAATTTTTAGTTCTCCAATTTTATAGGCCAGAGCTTGACCCGGCCAACTGATATATCTCTGAACTTCGGTTTTTATGTTGTGAGGGGCGAGCGCTGAATTTTCTAAGAAACAAGCCTCGGCTTGTTCGCGCGTCCAGCCCTTCCAATGAAGACCCGTATCAACGACGAGGCGGCAAGCTCGCCACATTTCGTAAGAAAGCTGGCCAAATCGTTCATAGGGTGTTGTATAAATACCCATTTCACCAGCTAGTTTTTCAGCGTAGAGACCCCAACCTTCACCAAAAGCGTTGGGATAGAGACTTTTTCTGAACTTCGGTAGATCTTTCAATTCCTGACCGATTGCGATTTGCATATGGTGTCCGGGTACGCCCTCATGAGCTGTTAAAGCTGGTAAGTTATATAGCGGACGGTTGGGGAGATTATATGTATTGACCACATAGTTTCCAGCTTGTCCGCGCTCTGGGTTACCGCTGAAATAGCGGCCTGTTGTATAGGACTTTTCGATCTCCTGGGGGACTGGAATAACGCCATAGGACAATCTCGGTAATGTCTCGAAATATTGCGGCATTTTGCCATCGATTTGTTTGGCGATATAGCTTGCATGCATCAAAAGTTCTTTGCGGCTTTTGGCATAAAACTGCGGGTCGGTTCGAAGGAAGTTTAGGAAAT
>CAZGVP010000171.1:0-6406 GCA_964529135.1 uncultured Caulobacterales bacterium
CCGCGTTTACCGGATCGGAGATGACGGAGCTGATCTTTGTCACCGCAAGCTGTGAGCGCCAGTGCGGCTGCACCGGCGAAAAATAGTGATTTAAGTGACATGGAGTGGTCCCCTGTAATTTGGCCCGGTTGGGCTACTTGAATTGCATTTGCAGTAGATAGTGAGTCGGGAGTGAAAATTCTACTAATGTGCACAAAAATGGGACCAACAGACCTAATTGTTCGGTAAATTGAGCCTATTTCGTGACTTTATCGCCATTCATAATGGCTTGAACCAGTAAAATGGCTTCTGAACTATCCCAGTTAGCTTCTCCTACCAAACGCCCGATTTCATTACCTTTTGCATCATAAAGTATAGAAACTGGAAGAACATTGGCGCCGCCGATAGCGCTGGCGAATAATAATCTTGGGTCAGTATAGAGTTTAAGGACTCTAATATCCAGTTTCTCAAGATGGCGTTGAGCGACTATTGGCCCCCGTGGGTCTGCTGCAATGGCCACGACTTCGAAGGGAGACCCTTGCATTTTTTGCTGGAGCCGATCAAGGGAAGGTAATTCTTTGAGGCAAGGCGCGCACCAGGTCGCCCAAAAGTTGACGAGCACGGTCTTTCCTCGAAAGCTTTCGAGAGTAATTTCCTGATCTTTATGAGCAAATGGAATTGCAGCTGCGCGGCGAGGCGGAAAAGCAAGATCAAAGTCTGCCATCTCTCCTGTTAAATAGGTTTTAGAAGGCGATTTATTCGGCTTTACGCTGGCCGCCAATATGACATACACAAGAAAGACTGAACCGATAGTACCCCAAACAATGAGCCAAAATCGTGGTGATTTCATTGGGCTGAAACCTTTCCTTATGTAGTTAGATTCAAGACAGAACGATGAACCATAAAGCAGAACAAAATCCGAGCAACAAGGCGACCAATGCGCCCGAAGCTGCATCACATATAAAGGGTGGTAATCCGGTGTGGGCTAATTCTATGTGGGGAGGGCGCTTTGCCGACGGGCCATCTTCCATCATGCAGGAGATCAATGCCTCTATCAATGTGGATCAACGTTTGTGGCGAGAAGATATCGCAGGATCAAAAGCTCATGCAACAATGCTGGCTGCGCGCGAGGTGATCTCGCAATCTGATGCGGATATGATCCATAAAGGGTTGGATCAGGTTGGTGAAGAAATCGAAAGTGGAGTATTCCCATTTTCTGCAGCGCTTGAAGATATTCATATGAATATTGAAGCGCGCCTTAAAGATATTATTGGGGAGCCAGCATCGCGTTTACATACTGGGCGATCTCGCAATGATCAGGTGGCGACGGATTTTCGTCTCTGGGTGCGTAATGCTTGTGATGGTGCCTATACGGGACTGTCGGAATTAATGTTGGTATTGGCGGCCCGTGCTCAGGAACATGCAGATACGATTATGCCTGGTTTTACGCACTTACAAACAGCGCAACCGATAACGTTTGGCCATCATTGCCTTGCCTATGTGGAGATGTTGTCACGAGATCGTGCCCGTTTTCTCGATGCACGCGAACGGATGAATGAATGCCCATTAGGTGCTGCTGCCCTTGCGGGGACATCTTTTCCGCTAGATCGCCAAGCAACAGCAAAGACACTTGGATTTGATCAACCCACGTCAAATTCTCTGGATTCTGTGTCTGCAAGAGATTTTGCTTTAGAAGCTCTCAGTGCAGCATCTGTATGTGCGATGCATTTATCGCGACTGTCAGAAGAGATTGTAATCTGGACAAGTGCACCGTTCAGTTTTGTGTCCATATCAGATGCATATTCAACTGGTTCTTCAATAATGCCCCAAAAGCGCAACCCGGATGCCGCAGAGTTAATCCGCGCCAAGGTTGGGCATATGATGGGCGCATTCACAAATTTGATGATTATGATGAAAGGCTTACCGCTGGCATATGCCAAAGACATGCAGGAAGATAAGGCTGCAACATTCCGGGCGTTTGATGACTTTGAATTATGCCTCGCCGCTATGTCTGGAATGATCGCTGATATTACTGTGAATAAGGGCACCATGAAAGCTGCTGCTGGTGGAGGGCATTCCACTGCAACTGATCTTGCTGACTGGTTAGTTCGTGTATTGAATATGCCATTCAGGGATGCCCACCATATTACCGGTACTTTGGTTGCGATGGCTGATGATAAAACATGTACATTAGCGGAACTGTCTCTCGTCGATATGCAAGGGGTGGAGCCACGTATCACTCAGGATATATTCTCTGTATTAAGTGTTGAAGCGTCGGTCGCATCTAGAACTTCTTATGGTGGAACTGCTCCGCAAAATGTCCGGCGTGCTGCCGAAAATTGGATTGCAAAACTGGAAAAGGAAATATCATGATTAAGCGCATTGCATTGTTACTGGTTGTGGTGAGTGCTCTGGCTGCATGTGGAAAGAAAGTCCCCGTTCGCCCGCCTGACACGATGATCGAAGTTGGTGTTGATCGTTGAGATGTTTTCCCAAGTGATTGTCTAGGAGGTTTTGGTGCATCATTTTGACTATAAAAATAGTTCACTATACGCAGAAGGTGTTTGCCTGACTGATCTTGCAGCATCAGTAGGTACCCCGTTTTACTGCTATAGTGAAGCAACATTGCGCCGACATATGCAGGTGTTTCAATCAGCGTTTGGCAATGCTGATATGTTAACGGCATATTCTGTAAAGGCTAATTCGAACCTGTCTGTGCTTAAAATTCTCGCAAGTGAAGGAGCCGGGGCAGATGTGGTTTCCGGCGGTGAATTACGACGTGCACGTGCGGCGGGAATAGGGGCAGAAAAAATTGTCTTTTCAGGAGTTGGTAAAACTGCCGACGAAATGGCGCTGGCTTTAGAGGAAGGCATTTTACAATTCAATGTAGAATCTGAGCCCGAACTTGATTTACTTAATGAGATTGCCATAGCAAAAGACCTTCAGGCACCAATTGCCTTTCGAGTAAATCCGGATGTGAGTGCTGGCGGTCATGAAAAAATATCTACCGGAGTTGCAGAAGTGAAGTTCGGTGTTGCATGGGATCACGCCCGTGATCTCTATACAAAAGCCAACAGCCTAGATGGCATACAGGTGCGCGGTGTTGATGTGCACATTGGATCACAGATTTCAGATCTTGCACCGTTTGAAGCGGCATTTCGCAAAGTCGCGGGATTGGTTGAGGCGCTTCGCGAGGATGGGTGTGCGATTGACCGTGTGGATCTTGGTGGTGGTCTTGGTATTCCTTATGGAGATACTGATGAAACTCCACCGCACCCGGATGAATATGCAAAAATGATCCGATCTATTTCTGATCCTCTTGGCGTCAAATTAATCTTTGAACCAGGTCGTATGATCGTTGGTAATGCTGGCATATTAGTGTCAAAAGTTATTTATGTAAAACAGGGTGCTGAACGACAGTTTCTGATTCTCGATACTGGGATGAACGATTTGATTCGCCCCGCGCTCTACGACGCATGGCACGATATTCGCCCTGTGAGGAAATCATCCGGGAATGCGAGTGTTGCGTATGATGTTGTGGGACCAATCTGCGAGACCGGTGACCGATTTACCCGGGGGCGAGAATTACCGGTTATGCATTCAGGTGATTTGGTGGCGTTTATGTCAGCAGGAGCCTATGGGGCTGTCCAGGCATCTGAATATAATACAAGGCCTTTGATACCAGAAATTCTTGTTAATGGTAATCAGTATGCGGTTATTCGTAAACGTCCCGGTTATGAGGAAATGTTAAAACGCGATGTGGTTGCGCAGTGGCTGGATTAGCCCTCTTCATCTTCAATGAAATCCAAAAACCCCTCGGTGCCTTGCTCAATTAGGTTAATCACATGTTCGAAACCGTCAGGACCACCATAATAAGGGTCTGGGGTTTCGCGCGTGTTGCCTTCAGCAAAATCGAGAAAGAGGCGGATGTCGCACTCTCTATTGGGCGGAGCAAGAGCGAGGAGATCTCCTTGATTTTTTAAATCCATCGCGAGCATGTAATCGAATGTATAAAAATCAGAGAACTCAACCTGACGTGCCCTTTGGTGGGAGATATCCATTTTGTGGCGTGCCATTGCGGCGATCATTCGACCATCTGGAGGGTCACCTTCATGCCATCCTCCCGTACCGGCAGACTCGATATAAAGATCTAACCCTCGCTGTCGTGAGCGTGTGCGCATGATCCCTTCAGCAGCAGGGGATCGACAGATATTTCCTAAGCAAACAAATAAGATACGGGTCATGGATGTAATGTAGCATCATCGGCATGGAATGTTCAGCCCTTATTGGAGAGCTGATTTTTTAGTCTGCGTCCAGCCGCTTCTAGCATTAATGCGGGGCCTGGTTTTTGAAGCGCATAACTTACAATTTGTGGGCCATCTTCACCTAGGCTTTTTTTGTATGGGGCATCACCACCCATGAAATCATAAATATTGCGCCCATGCGCGAGGTGATCTTCAATCGCTAATATATGAGTGGTTAGACCTGGTTTGAGTTTATTGTCTTCTTCTTCCACAAAGCCGCTTAAATAAAACAATACATTCCCACGATCTATAAAATTATAAACCCACCCAAAAATATGCTCGCCAGCGCGGGCGCGTACTAATTCAACCTGACCTTTAGCAAAACAGGAGTTTAATAACTGTTTGTGGAATGCGATATAAACTGGATTGGAAATTGATGATGTTTCGCCCCGCGCACGCCATTTTGCGTCGTGCAAGGTACCCATTGCATCAAAGTATTCTAGTGCCTGTTCATGGGTCTGTGCGCGTTCAAGCAATAACGGTCCACGTTCAGCATAAAGCTTTAGGGATCGTCGGATTTGGCTTCGTTTGTTCTTGCTAAGCGTTGCAATGAAACCGTCTCTATTTTCAACACCGGCTCGGCGCAAGGCAGTTAAATCTACAAAGCTGGAACCAGCTTCAGCCCGCCGGTAAGATTTTGGCAATAGCGAAGCGGTCATTTTTTCTACGTCACTTGTTGCTCCAGGTACTATTAATTCGTCCCATTTTGGGGTGTTGATTTTTTTGAGGTGAGAGATGAGCATTGACCAAGCCGCATCTTTAAACCCGCGCGCGCAAAGAAGGTTGTTATATTCAATGGTAATCGCATCATGTCTCAAGTTACCAGTAGCATGCAATATTAACTGCCTGACATTGATCACACCATGGCGTGTTTCCTGATGGCGACAAAATAAGCCGAGGGCGATATCGGTGCCATCAGTTGTTGATATTGCCGCTAGAAAAGGAGGTGTATCAAGGCTTTCTAGCCAGGCTTCTATCCAGTTCCAGGATATGAAAAAAGATCGATCAGAACGCAATTCAAGGGCCTGCCAGCGTGCTGCAATTTTTTTATGGTCAGTCACAGGTGTAATACTGACACTCATGGGCTGGTCGCTGTCGGGATCAATGGAGATACTGCTAATTGGTTTAGTCATTCATATTAAAAAACATATACACTTTAATATCAGGTTTCTATGGCTAACATTTTACTGTTACGGGACATTATTTCCGTTTCGAGGGAAAATTATGGCCTGAGCATAAAATAGCTATTCCCATCTTGCAATTCATATAAAGATATCTTTATATCTATCTGAAAATGTGCACTCAAAATTTTGGCGATAAACATGCAAGATCCATATTCCGGACGTCTCGACCGTATTTCCACCCTTAAGAAGGCTTTGGACGAGCGTATCCTCGTTCTTGATGGGGCTGCTGGTACCTTTATTCAGCAATATGAACTGGACGAGGCAGGCTATCGTGGTGATCGTTTTGCTGATTGGGGACAAGATGTCAAAGGTAATAATGATCTTTTGATCTTGTCTCGACCAGATATTATTACAGATATGCATAATGCCTATCTCGATGCTGGTGCTGATATTATTGAGACCAACACGTTTTCTGCCACCACAATTGCTCAAGCTGATTATGGTATGGAAGAGTTGGTAACTGAGTTGAATTTTGAGGGTGCCAGGTTGGCGCGTGAGGCTGCTGACGCTGCTGCAACACCGGAGAAACCTCGTTTTGTCGCAGGGGCGATGGGGCCGACCAATCGCACAGCCTCAATTTCGCCGGATGTTAATGACCCTGGCATGCGAAATGTGGACTATAACGAACTTGTGGAAGCTTATAGCCATGCAGCTCGCGGCATGCTTGAGGGGGGCGTAGACCTCATTTTGATCGAAACGATCTTTGATACGCTTAATGCTAAAGCTGCTATTTACGGTGTGCAAACACTATTCGATGAATTGGGATATGCTGTACCGTTGATGTTGTCGGTCACGATTACAGACCAGTCAGGGCGCACACTTTCAGGGCAGACAACCGAAGCATTCTGGAATGCTGTGCGACATGCAAAACCGCTGCTTGTGGGTATCAATTGTGCTCTGGGGCCAGATTTAATGCGTCCGTATGTGGATGAGTTATCC
>CAZGVP010000172.1:0-6370 GCA_964529135.1 uncultured Caulobacterales bacterium
CTGGTACCGCAAAATGTATACGCTACAGAGAATCTGATGATAAATTTATAATCACAACTAACCAAGATGATAAACCAGTTGTCCGCGCCTATACTATGGCCCATGAATTGGGACACTATGTTTTCCATCGGGAATTAATTGGCCAAGGCGTTGATGATAACGCAATGTATCTCAGCACTAAGCAAGGTAAGTACAATAATACTAACATCAAAAGAGTGCATGAGGCGCAAGCAAATATCTTTGCATGCAAAACACTAATGCCAATTTTAGAGGTAACCACATTCACAACAAAATATGGTGATTCAAAAATGCACGAAAAGCCTCATGATTTTATATCCGACATTGAAGATCGATTTTCAGCTCCTTTTGCTGCAATAAGTTGGTGGGCCAAAATTCACGCTGAGGATGGTGAATTATTTGAAAATGCTGCCAAAAAGTTGAACGAACTAATGGCGGGAATTCAGCAAGATCGAGATAATGTCGAAACATAAATTCAATCACCTTCTAAAAGCGATGGCTAATGGGGAGCCGGCCTCGAAAACCCTTGCAAAAGGATCGGGAGCATCAACTCAGGTGACTTCCTCAAGTTCCAGCGATATTCAAACTCACCCAGATAAAGATCAAGATACTTTGGTGACACGCGCACATAAGTCCCGCGATAAGCGCTCTTAAACAGATTCCAGAACCCTTCGATTGTGTTCGAATGCGCTTTACCACGGGCGTACTCGCCCTTCTCGTGGTTCACGCGCATGTGCTGGAAGCCATAGTCTTTCAACGGAGCAAATGAATGTCCGGTGTCGGTTGAGATGATGCTACCGGCTTTTACATTGTCCGCTACATTTCCAGAAACAACGCTCTGGCGTTTGCTTGGTACAATCTTGGTCATAACATCTCCGTCACGCTCGACCATGCCAAGAACGATAGTTTTATCATCGTGGCCCTGCTTATCTTTGCCGCCGATGAATGCCTTGTCAGCTTCCACAATTTGACCGGGACCACCAAGGCGGTCGTTGCCGTCAATCTCGCCCATATATTCGCGGATCAAGCGGGCCATACGCCATGCTGTTTTATAGGTGACACCCAACTGGCGCTGTAATTCCTTGGCGCTCACGCCGTTACGGGAGGCGCAGAATAGGAACATAGCATAGAACCATGAATGCAGGGATGTGCGGGAGTTCTCAAAGGGGGTTCCAGCCTTGGGGTAGACCTGAGTGCCGCAATACTCGCAGGCGTATGACTGGCGCTTTTTGGTCCGATAGTAATGTGCTGACTTTCCACAGCCCTTACACTCGTGGCGGTCATCATATCGGGTGCGCATCAGGTGCTCTAAACACGCATCATCATCGGGAAACTCGGTAAGGAAGTCTTTATATGTGGGTTGTTTTGCCATGTATTATATATGGGTATACAACTTACTTGTTTCAAGGGGATAATCACCCTATTAATGGAATTGCAATACATATAAAGATATGTTTATATGATGCGTGTGATCCATGATTGGGCAGGTTTTGCCTGAGGGGTCATGGCGAGATTGGTTTATGCTGGATGCAACGCTGAATATTTACCGTGCGGTAGGCGAGGAGACTCGCCTGCGCATTGCTGTGCTCTTGTCGCGCGGTGAGTTGACGGTGACGGAATTGACCCAAATCCTGGGGCAAAGTCAGCCACGTGTTAGCCGCCATCTTAAAATTCTGGCGGATGCCGGGCTGGTGGAACGCTTTCGCGAAGGCGCATGGATGTTCTATCGCATCGCGAGTAATTTAACCGATACGCTCAATGATATACCCGCGATGCAGGCAATGCGGGTTTCGCTGGAGGCGTTAGCGTCGTCATCGGACCGGGTGTTGGCCCGTGATCGCGAGCGTTTTTCGCAAAGCCGGGAAGCACGCGCTGCGATTGCTGCCGAGTATTTTGACAAGAATGCCGAGGAATGGGACCGCGTGCGTCGATTACATCTGCCTGAGTCAGATATTGAAGCGACGATGCGTGATATTGTCGGTCATCAGGGTATTGATCAGTTTGTTGATTTGGGAACCGGCACGGGCCGTATGCTGGAAGTGTTTTCCGATATTTATGAGCAGGGCGTCGGTTATGATGCCTCGCGTGAAATGTTATCTGTGGCGCGTGCAAAACTCGATAGTGCTGGCATCACTCATGCGCAGGTGCGTCATGGTGATATTTTTGCGCTTCCTGCCGCCCCTGGCTCTGCAGACCTGGTTTGTATTCATCAGGTACTGCATTTCCTGACCGAGCCTGGCAATGCAGTGTGTGAAGCTGCCCGGCTCCTGAAACATGGCGGGCGTTTGTTAATTTCGGATTTTGCTCCGCACGATTTTGAGTTTTTGCGTGAAGATCATGCGCATCGACGACTTGGGTTTGGCGATGATGAAGTGCGCGACTGGTGTCGTCGGGCTGGGCTCAATTTTGTCAGTGCAAAGAGTCTTGCCGCTGTACGTATAGAGAATAACGATCAACTAACAGTAAAAATCTGGTTGTGCGCGATGCCAATTGCACGAGTAATACCAGAAACAGAACCAATGACTGCGACGACAAGCATAGTGCACAAAACTGCCGAATAAGCGATAGTAACCGATAATAGACACGAACAGGGACCACCACATGCCGGAACTTCATATCTCGTTTGAATTCTTTCCGCCCAAGAATGAAGACATGCAGACGAAACTCTGGGCCTGTGTCGAAAAACTCGCGTCTTTTGGGCCGGATTTTGTATCGGTAACCTATGGTGCTGGCGGGTCTACGCGTGAGCGCACCCATGATACAGTTTCGCGCATTGCCACTGAAACCAATATTGCGACCGCCGCTCACCTAACATGTGTGAATGCGACCAAAGAGCAGGTTAACGAGGTTTTGCATGAATACTGGAATGCAGGTGTGCGCCATCTGGTGGCGCTGCGTGGTGATCCACCTGAAGGAATTGGCGAAGCATATAAACCGTTTCCGGGCGGCTATGCCAATGCTGCGGAACTTTCTGCCGGTGCCCGTGCTATTGCACCGTTCGAAATAAGTGTCGGTTGCTATCCTGAGAAACATCCAGAATCAGCAAGTTTTGATGCTGATATTGATTTGTTGAAAGCCAAAGTGGATGCTGGCGCTAGCCGTGCGATCACGCAGTTTTTCTACGATAATGATGTTTATTATCGCTATCTGGAACGGGTGCGCAAAGCGGGTATTACCATTCCTATTGTGCCCGGCATTATGCCGGTTACAAATTTCAAAAGCCTGATGCGCATGGCTTGTATGTGTGGTACGTCGGTTCCCGAACGCATGCAGCAATTATTTCAAAACCTCGACGATGACCCGGAAACCCGGCAACTGGTTGCTGCGACAGTGGCAGCTGAGCAATGCCTTGATCTGGCTGCGCAAGGTGTATCGCATTTTCATTTTTACACTTTAAATCGGTCTGAACAGGTGGGTGCGCTCTGCCATATGCTCGGTATTCGCCGGAAATCAAAATTGGAGAGCGCTGCGTGACGCTACCTACATTTATCAATATTGGTGAGCGCACCAATGTAACCGGATCTGCTAAATTTCGTAAGCTAATCAAGAGTGAAAATTATGATGAAGCGCTAAGCGTAGCCCGCCAGCAGGTGGAGAACGGAGCGCAGATCATAGATATCAATATGGATGAGGGAATGCTCGATGGTGTTGATGCCATGCGTACATTCTTGCGTCTGATTGCCAGTGAACCAGATATCTCCCGTGTGCCGGTGATGATTGATAGTTCTAAATGGGAAGTTATCGAAGAAGGCCTGCGCAATGTGCAAGGTAAGGCGGTTGTCAATTCAATCTCCTTGAAGGAAGGCGAAGACGCTTTTTTGGATCATGCTCGCAAAGTCATGCGGTATGGAGCTGCAACTGTCGTGATGGCTTTTGATGAGGTCGGTCAGGCAGATACGGCGGAACGCAAGTTTGAAATTTGCGAACGCTCTTATCGCACCTTGACAGAGAAAATTGGTTTCCCTCCGGAAGATATTATTTTTGACCCGAATATCTTCGCTGTTGCTACCGGAATAGAGGAGCATAATAATTACGCTGTTGATTTTATAGAAGCGACGGCACGCATTAAAGAACACCTTCCCCATGCCAGGGTTTCTGGTGGTGTTTCCAATATTTCTTTTTCTTTTCGTGGCAATGAACCTGTACGCGAAGCCATGCATTCTGTGTTTCTCTACCATGCGATCAAAGCGGGTATGGATATGGGGATCGTCAACGCAGGACAACTTGCGATCTATGATGAGATTCCAGAAAGTCTGCGTGTTCCAGTTGAGGATGTGATCCTTAATCGCCGGGATGACGCGACGGAACGTCTGCTTGATGTGGCCGAGCAATATCGCGGAGAGGCAGGCCAAAAGCGTCAGGAAGATTTGACGTGGCGTGAACGCACTGTTGAAGATCGAATTTCCCATGCGCTTGTTAAGGGCATTACAGAATATATTATTGAAGATGCTGAAGAGGCAAGGAACAAGCTTGGGCGCCCGCTTTATGTAATTGAGGGTCCGTTAATGGACGGCATGAATGTTGTGGGTGATTTGTTTGGCGCAGGCAAAATGTTTCTGCCTCAGGTGGTAAAGTCTGCCCGCGTGATGAAGCAGGCTGTTGCGCATCTGACACCATTTATGGAGAAGGAAAAAGAAGAGCAGGGGCTGGAACAGGGAAAACCCGCCGGGACCATTTTGATGGCCACTGTAAAGGGTGATGTGCACGATATTGGTAAGAACATTGTTGGAGTTGTTCTTCAGTGTAATAATTATAAAGTTGTTGATCTTGGTGTGATGGTGCCTACGGCGACTATTTTGGCAGAAGCGAAGAAACATGATGTTGATATCATCGGCCTTTCTGGTCTGATCACGCCAAGCCTTGATGAAATGCGTCACGTGGCCTCAGAGATGAAACGTGAGGGATTTGAGATACCGTTATTGATTGGCGGTGCGACCACTTCCATTGCGCATACTGCGGTCAAAATTGCTCCTAATTATGATAATGGTGTGGTGTATGTAACCGATGCCAGTCGTGCGGTTGGGGTTGCTTCTACTCTGATTTCAAAAGAGCAGCGCGACGATTATCTGGGAGCTATTCGCGACGAATACGCAACTATTAAAACTAAGTTTGAATCGGGGCGTGGCAAAAACCCTCGTGCATCATTGGCCGAGGCGCGCGCTAACAAACTCACGCCAAACTGGAAAGAATATACGCCGCCAAAACCAACTTTTACCGGCGTTAAGACGTTCCGGGATTATGACCTCGCAACGCTTGCGCCCTATATAGATTGGACACCGTTTTTCACCTCGTGGGAATTACACGGTAAATATCCCGCGATCCTGGATGATAAGGTAGTCGGTGAACCGGCACGAGAACTTTTTGCTGATGCGCAGGCAATGTTGAAACGTATCATCGATGAAAAACTTTTGACAGCCCATGGTGTTGTGGGTTTCTGGCCGTCACAAGCTGATGGCGATGATATCGTGCTCTATAAAGATGAAAACCGTACAGAAGAGTTGGCTAGATTGCATGGGCTGCGTCAGCAAATGACGAAGCGTGGTGATGCGGAAAATTACTGCATTGCTGATTTTGTGGCGCCCATTGATAGTGGTGTCCCGGATTATATAGGGGCTTTTGCGGTCACGGCCGGTGTTGGTGAAGAAGCATTGGCGCAAAGTTATGATAACGCAGATGACAATTACTCTGCGATTATGGCTAAAGCACTTGCAGACCGTTTTGCGGAAGCTTTTGCAGAGCATATGCATGAGAAAGCCCGCAGGGAATTGTGGGGGTATGAAACCGATAGTGGGCTTGATGTTGATGCGATGATTGCTGAAAAATATCAGGGTATTCGCCCAGCTCCAGGTTATCCTGCACAGCCAGATCATACAGAAAAAGCAACTCTATTCCGGTTGTTGAACGCAGAAGAAAACGCGGAAATGGCATTGACCGAAAGCTTTGCCATGACACCACCTGCCTCTGTGAGCGGTCTTTACTTTTCTCATCCGCAATCACTTTATTTCGGTGTGGGAAAAATTGAGAAAGATCAGGTTGCTGATTATGCTAAACGCAAAGGAATGAAGCTATCTGAAGTAGAAAAGTGGCTGCAACCTATTTTGAACTATGGATAGCAGACTGTTTTTAATAGGTTTCATTTTATTCCTCCGGCCGTTAACGGGAGAGGTGCCCTGATCCAAGTCGGGCGGAGGGGATGAGCTATCGATAGAGTGCGATGCCAGGGTCAATTCGAGTGTGTGCTTCTTTCATAGCAATTTCTGTCAGCCTATCACGGAAATAAAAAGTGGGGATAGACACCCAACACCTTCATACTATCCCTATAGTGATTGATGTTCTGTCCACTTCGAGGACG